>CAYVTN010000016.1:0-4471 GCA_964454395.1 uncultured bacterium
CCTCGTTTTTCTAAAGGCGTGCCCCCCATGGATGCATCGGCTGCTCAGCGCAGGTTAAAGGTACCCTTTTGCTTGAATTCAAGTTGGAGCGGATGCGCCAGAATTTCCGGCGGCAGCTGTATGGTCGTGCTGCCGGAAAGGGTGAATGTTCCCACGCCGGTTTTGAACGCATCCAGCACCTCGGTGGTTAAGTTCCTGGAACTGAATTCATTCACGACCTTCAAGACCGTGGTGGTGCCGTCTTTTTGCACTTGGGTTGTCGTGCCTTTGATCAACTCGCTGGAATTCACCTTCAAGCCAAACTGCAGGGACGTGAAATCAATGGGCGCCTTGGTTTCATTCTGCAAAACAATGTCAAACCCGACCTTGAACTTCAGGTCAATGTCCGCAGGTTTGATCAAGGAGGTGTCCACGGGCCTGCCCGTGACCAGGGCGCTGAACATATTCCGGACTGCATTGGGATCCAGCTTTTTGGCGGCCTTATCCATGGAATTGGCCAGAGCGTTTTTCACCTCGTCCGCGGTTGGCGTGGTCACGCTGAAGTTGGTGATATTAACCCGGGGTTTTATCGCCGGGATCTTCTGAGACAGATGGAATGGAAAATCAACGGTGGGCGGGAGGCCCTGAAGGGTCTTGGGAATGGGGATCCTAATCAAAACAGCCGTATCGCAGGTGAGATAATCACGGCGATTGTAGTCCTTGACCAGCTTCATTATAGCGTCATAGGTCAGGGTGACGTCAAACACGGCCAAGGTCTTATCCTTGGCTTTGACAGTCAAGCCCTCAATCGCCGTGGTATGGAACACCTTGCTGCCCTCCACCGAAAAGTCGAGGTCCACACCTGCCAGCGTGAGGTCGATCATGTAAGGATTGTTGATCCCGATGCCAAAAGTGAAGGTGATGTCCTTAAGGGAGATTTGCTTGATATCAAACGCCTCGAGCGAAGCCGTCGGTTTTGGCAGGTTCTTGGTTAGGAAACCCAAATGGTTAATGTCAAATCCAGTTGAAAAAGCGGTCACGCATAACAAAACACCAAGCATGACTATTGTCCGAATACGCATAATACCTCCCGTTGTCTTTGATGTCAGGGTACTTAACGCCATTCGCGGTGAAGTGCAATGATATTTACAAAGCGAATGATCCGTTCGGCAGCTTATAGTCTCGGTGTGCTGGGGGAGGAATCAAGATGTTTGCTTAAATAAATCGCAAGGGCCACTGGCGGTCTTGATAGGTCCTTTTTTTCTCGCGTCCGGGTTGATTTGAGCACTTAGCAGCTACTTAGAGTCTGTATATCTGGATTATCTACGGTTTTTGCGCTGCGGATGCGTCCCAATTATATATTTATCCGCTTGGGATAGATAATCCAGATATACAGACTCTTATCCAGCTCCGCTGGGTTAGGCCTTATGCTGTCGCCGTTTCTTGGTGGCGCGGGTGTAGGCTTGGCGGATGCAGTTGCGGCCGGCGTTTTTGGCCCGGTAAAGGGCCTGATCGGCCATGTCAATAATCTCTTCCGCAGTGGTGGCGTTTTCCGGGTAGGTGGCAATGCCCATGGAAATGGTAATGACTTTGTGGGTGCCGGGGATATGGCTGCCGATTTTGGATTGTTGAAAAGCTTTGAAAAGACGGGCGGCAAAGTTCAGGGCTTCCTTGGCATTGGTTTCGGGCAGGATAATGGCAAATTCATCGCCGCCGTAACGGGAAACCGTGTCCGTATCGCGCCGGTTGGCTTTGAACAAGGCCGCCAGGTCGCGGAGCAAAATGTCCCCCTGCATGTGACCCAACTGATCATTGTATTCCTTGAAATGGTCGAGATCCATGAACAGCAGGCTGAAGGTGCGGTTGTAGCGCTTGCAGCGACCCAGCTCTTCCCTTAATTCTTCCTGAAAATAACGGTGATTATACAACCCGGTGAGGCCGTCTTCATTGACAAAGAGCAGCAGGCAATCCAGCTCATCCTCGGGCAGCAATTGAAAATCCTTGACCTGGCCCGACTGATTGTCCAGATAATCAAGGGCCGCCACTTTGATGCCCACATTGCGTCCGATTTTTTCCGACATAAAATACTTATGGCGCACCACCTCTTCCCAAAGGTGACGGGCTTCTTCCGGCACGTACCGCTTATGTACAAGAGCGTACAGCAAGTCGGAGAAAAGATCATTGCCCTTGCGTTCCTTCAGATATTCCAGCGATTGCCGGATCTCCTTGGGCACATGTTCCACGTCGCCGGCAAAATATTCCAGCACAGCCACGTCCTTGGACAGCCAGCGCGTAAAATGTCTCAGTTCGCCCGGCAGGGTGACATAATAGCTGGTATTGCACCCAAAGCTATCGGTGCTGTTGATGTTGAAATCCTCGCCGCCCGGCAAGTTACTCTTATCCAGGTTCATGGCCTTGGTCCCTTTCAGGAGTTTAAAAACACTTCGTAACACCGTTCGGCTTGCATCAAATCAACCTTGCTGGAAAGTTCCAGGGTGGCATGCATGGATAAAAGCGGCGGTCCGGCATCAATGGCATCCATCCCGTAGCGGGAAAGAAACATGGCGATGGTCCCGCCACCGCCCATGTCCAACTTGCCCATCTCCCCGGTCTGCCACTTGACCCCATTATCCTCAAGCAATTGGGTCAGCCAGCTCATGTATTCGCTGGAGGCTTCGTTGGTGTCATATTTGCCGCCGGCGCCGCTGTATTTTTCCACCGCAATGCCTCCGCCCAGGCGGGAGGAATTGTCCTTGTCGCTCACATCCTCAAAATTGGGATTGAACGCTTCCGTCACATCAGCGCTGATGGCCGCGGCACTTTCCAGAATCAGGCCCGTGCTGCGTTTGGCGCCGCACTTTTGCCTCAATTCATCCACGAAATTTTCCAGCAACCGGCTTTGGGCACCCGTGTCTCCGGTGGAACCGATCTCCTCCTTGTCGATAAAAAGGCCCAGGGCCATGCCCGCCGGTTTGATGACCTTGGTCAAGGCCGTGGCCAGGGCAAATGCACAAATTCTGTCGTCCTGGCCGTAGGCCGCGATCATGGAATGATCCAGGCCGATATCCACCGGTTTGGCGGCCGGTACAAAGGTGATGTCCGCAGTAAGCAGATTTTTCTCCACCAGGCCGAAACGGTCATGCAGAATAGTCAGTACCGCGGTTTTTATTTTTTCCTTTTCTTCGCCTTCAGCCAGGGGAATGTTGCCTACGACAATTCTGAGCTGCTCCCCTTTAACCACATCCTTGGCCACTTCCTTCATCTGTTCCCGCCCAAGATGGGGCGCAATATCTGGAATCAAAAATTGGGGCTCCCCCTGTGCTTCGCCAATCACGAATTCCTGTTTGCCTTTGGCCGTGGTGATCACGGCATGCATGCTCAGGGGCACATTGACCCACTGATATTTTTTAATACCGCCGTAATAATGGGTTTTAAACAGGGCCAGGTCGGCCTCTTCCACCAGAGGATGGGGTTTGAGATCCAGGCGGGGACTGTCGATGTGCGCGCCCACCAGGCGCCAGGGCATTTCCGGGTCGCCCACCACGGCGGCTATCAAAGCCCGGTGTTTGACGCTTTTATAAACCTTGTCTCCCGGCTGCAGCCGTTCGCTCTGAGCAAGGGGTTTAAATCCCAACCGGCCAAGCAGGTTTTCCAGGTAGCGGACACAAGCCCGCTCGGTCTTGGCCTGACCCAGGAAGGCCTTGTACTCCTCTGCATAAGCCAGCACGTCCTGACGTGCCGGGGAGGCAAGCTCTTGCCAGGCTGATGTCCGGCTATAGGCCAAAGCCGGTTTGGATGGTGCTGATTGTTTCTCCCCTTCGTTCTCTTGCCGGGCCATAAGCCCCTCCTTTTTCTGCCGGACACGGCCGGAAGCATCCCTACTTACTCTAACAAAAAAGCCGGGACTTGGCTAGCTTCTTCCCGGGGGGCGCCAAAGGCTCTTTTGGCCTCAGCGCGCCTTTTGTTGCCTCATGGCCGTCATTCCGCCGGTGAGGTTGTACAGGCGCGTATAGCCATGCCGGGCCAAAAAGGCATAAGCTTGGGCTGAACGGTTGCCGGTGCGGCAAATAAGCACCACGTCTTTGTCTTGCGGTATTTCCTGAAAGCGGTCCGGCAGATCAGGGAGGGGAATGTTGACGGCGCCGGGCAATGCGCCCAGCGGACCTTGCAATTCTTCCGGCTGGCGCACATCCACCAGCACCAGATTATCATGAGCAGCCAAACGCTGCATGAGCTCAGAGGGCGTTACAGAAGCCAGGTGGCCGCTTGACATGCCTGATCGCATGCAACCGCTTAGCCCGACACTCAGCAACCCTATAAAAATCAAAATTTTACGCATGACTCACCGCCTCCTGGACTTTGGCAGCCCCCACCGGAACCGATATTATTTAATCGGGACGCCTTTGGCAGCCCCCACCGGAACCGATATTATTTAACCGGGACGCCTTTGGCAGCCCCCACCGGAACCGATATTATTTAATCGGGACGCCTT
>CAYVTN010000016.1:4571-18318 GCA_964454395.1 uncultured bacterium
CGGGACGCCTTTGGCAGCCCCCACCGGAACCGATATTATTTAACCGGGACGCCTTTGGCGGCCCGGATCTTTTCAGCAATGGCTTGGCCCAGTGCATGGGCTGCGGTCAAATCTTCGGTCTGAGGCGTGAATTTCACCCGTACACCAGGAGCAGCAATTTTCATTTTAAGGGATTTCATGCGTTCTTCCAGCATGGGCACTGCTTCCCCGCTCCAGCCATAGGATCCAAAAGCCACGGCCAGCTTGCCGCGCAGTTTGATGGTAGCCAAAGACGAGAGCAGATCCCATACGGGTTTCACGGCATCGCCATTGATGGTGCACGAGCCCACGGCGAGGCCGTCGGCAGCTTCCATTTCCGTGAGAATGTCAGGAAGCTCTGTGCCCACCAGATCAAAAAGCGCTGTCTGCACGCCCGCTTGCCGGGCGCCTTCCGCTATTTCTTGGGCCAGCCGCCCGGTCAGACCGTAGGCGGACACGTAAAAAATCAGCAGCTTGCCTTGCTTGCTGGGTTCGGGCTGGCTGCTCCAGTTGCGGTAGCGGTCCAGATAGGTTTCAATATCTTTATTAAGCATGGGGCCATGACTGGTGCACACCACCTTCAGCTCCAAGTCTTTAATGGCGTCCAGCCCTTTGAGCACATACTCTTTAAAGGGCCGCATGATGTGATCATAGTAATAACGGAACCCATGGCTGAAGTCTCCCACCTGATCGCTGAACATGGCATCATGACAATAATGGGTGCCTAAAAAATCGCAGGAAAAGAGAATTTTGTCCTCAGGACAATAAGTGAACATGGTGTCCGGCCAGTGCAAAAAGGGCGCGGTAATGAACTGCAGGGTTTTGCCTCCCAGGTCGAGCAGATCGCCCGTGCCCACCAGCATGGGCGCAAGATCCCGGTTGGTCAGCTCCTTGAGAAAATTGGCGCCGTTTTTGGCAATCACGATCTGTGCCTTGGGCAGACGTTCCAAGGCCGGTAAAATCGATCCCGAATGGTCCGGTTCCAGATGGTTGCAGACAATATAGTCAATCTGATCAAGGGGCATGATCCGGGCGATGCGCGTAAACATTTCCTCCGCGTGGCCTGCCTTGACCGTGTCGATCAGCGCGGTTTTCTGTGCGCCCTGCACAAGGTAGGCGTTGTAGGTGGTACCCTGTTCGGTGCGCATGATAATGTCAAAGATCCTTAGTTTGGGGTTTAGAGCGCCTACCCAATGAATGTTCTCGGTAATGGTGATGGAATTTAACGGCATGATGATTTCCTCCTGAATAGGTTCTTGCATTGGTTATGGCCCGGGTATCCACTGATGGGCGTTAGCGGCTTCAGTTCCGCACGTGGTCATGTCCGGCCGGCTTCAAAACCGGGAATATTCTTAAATGCGGGCTGCCTTTGCAGCAACTCCTGTTCATGACCGCTTATGAGCAACTTCTTTTCGATTACTTTTTTATAATTCAAGGCATCGGTGCTGTACCCCACCAGAATGCACCCCGCCAGACAATCATTGCGTATAAAAAGTTTAATCAAGGCCTGGTCCCCGTCATGACGGCGGCCTATGACGTGGGCGCCTTCGGGGTTGATGTTGCCCTGGGAAAAAACATCAATTCCCGCTACTTTTAATTTGGTGGACGGCACCACGCCGGCAAACTCCTCTTCCTGGCCGGCGGCGTTAAGACCGGCCCGTCTCCCCATGGCCATGGCCGCTGACCATAAACCCAAGTTGGTTCCGCGCCATTGGGCCATGTCCCCCACTGCATAAATGGAAGGCACGCTGGTGCGCAGATAATCATCGACAATGACGCCCTTGGGACCAACCGCCAGGCCGGCCTGTTCAGCCAGGGCCACCCTGGGGCTGATACCGGCTGAAACCACGGCCAGATCGGCTTTGAGTTCCATGCCGTTTTTTAACTTGAGCCCGATGGTCTCGTCCTGGGCAAAGACCCGGGCCACCGAGGTGCCCAGAAAAAATTCAAATCCCATGGCTATCAATTTGTCCTGAAGCAGCCCCGCAGCTTCACCGTCCAGCTGCCGGGGCAGAAGATGAGGCGCAATTTCAATCACAATCACCTTGAGGCCCAATTGGGTCAGCGCATGGCCAACTTCCAATCCCAGCAGACCGCCGCCGATTAAAATCACGTGCTGTTTGAAAGCGGCTTCTTTTTTCAGCCGCCGGGCATCCTCCAAAGTGCGCAAAGCATGCACCCGCGACGAGGGCAGGCCGTCGATGGCTGGAAAACGGGCCTGGGCGCCCATGGCCAGCACCAATTGAGCGTAATCCTGGGTCAACCCGCTTCGGGTACGGAGTTGGTGTGCTTGAGGATCAATAGCATTGACCTGCTCGTGAAACAAGACCTTAAGGGCCTGGTCCTGATACCAGCTTTCAGGATGGATACTAATTTTTTCGGCCTTGACCTTGCCTGCCACTACTTCGGGCAGCCTGGGCCGGCTGTAACAATGGACCGACTCATCGGTGATGATGGTCACCGGCGTTAGGGTGTCTTGTTCGCGGAAAGCCTTGGCCGCGTAGACGCCTGCCGGGCCGTTGCCGATAATGACCAGTCCTGGTTTGATGTTCATCCGTAGGTTTCAATCCTTTGTTCAGAAATAGTGGGAACGGTATGCGCGGCGTTCAGTCCCGGCCCCTAAGCCCGGATTTGCCATCATCATTACCGGTTTTACAGGCCACACACCGGCCGATCAGTTCCAGATCAAACTTGGACACCTCATTGCCCGTGGCTTCCAGGCATTCGATCAATTGGCAGCAATGCTCCTGGAGCATTAAATCTTCAATCTTCCCGCAGCCCTCACAAATGAAATGGGCGTGGTGCACAACCTGCCCGTCATAGCGGGTCTCTTTTTGGGCCAGATTTAAGGCCCTGATGCGGCCTTGCCTGGTCAGGATATCCAGATTGCGGTAAACCGTTCCCAAGGAAAGGTTCTTTATTTTAGTCTTTAAATGACGGTATATCTTGGCGGCGCTGGGATGGTCGGTGCGCGCCTTCAAAAAGTCGACAATGGTTTTTCTATGAAAACTTTCACGGTAGGTCATGGTCAGCCTCTTATTAATAATCATTCTGAATATTAAGGAAGGGGCTGGTAAAAGTCAAGCCTAATTGAAATCGGTTCAGAACAATATGAAGACAGGGTTTCGTTAGGATTGGAATGACAAGGCAGGAAGGTGTCCGCTTTCAGAACATGGCACACGGCCGGCGATCCTGAATTATATGATAAGCTTCCAGCCTTCCCTGGCCAGGGCTGTATGTTTGAATTTTTTCTGAGCCGGTTTAAGAATCCTGTTTTCCAAAAATTGATCACTGTGCAGCTGGTCATGATGGCACAAATGCAGGCGCTTCACCTTGGCGGCGAGGGCCAGTTCCACCCCTTTTTCCCAGGTGCTGTGTCCCCAGCCCTTGCGGCCATTGCTGTATTCCTGCGGCGTGTACTGGGCATCATAGATAAGCAGATCTGCATCTTGGCTCAGGTTTAACAAGCCTTCATCCAGGCCTTCGGCCGGATGCTCCACATCGGTGGCAAAAACGATGCGCGTGCCTTGATGGGTAAAACGGTAAGTGAAGCCGCCGGCAGGATGATTCATGGGACAATGGTCCACCGTAACTTCGCCCAGCGTCACCTTTTGACCAGGGTGAATGGTTTTAAATTCGTGGGTGCTGGGCATTTGTTTGAATTCCACAGGGAAGGTTTTAAAGTCCTGCTGCCGGACCAAGATGGGTTTGACATCCGGACTGCCGTAATGCATGAAACTGTTGCCGGGGATGAAATTAGGCGTAAAAAAGGGAAACCCCATCAGGTGATCCCAATGAAAATGGGTCCAAAAGAAAACCGCGTGGCCTTTGCCTTTGCAGAATTCGGTTTTCATCAAATCCAGGCCCAACAGCCTCAGCCCTGATCCGCCGTCCACAATGAACTGTTGCGAACCGCAGGTAATGGATAAACAGCTGGTATTGCCCCCGTATTTAATGGTTTCCTTGCCGGGTGTGGGCAGAGAGCCCCGGGCGCCGTAATATTTGATAATCAACTCGATCCTCCGCGCTGAAAGTTAACCCCTTCGAAGGGATCATGATCTCCAAGGCTTGGATAGCCGTTAGCAGGCTGCTGAAAGACCCTTGCAGGGGTTGCCGGGGATCGAGCCCATCCGGGTTCTTCAGCAGTCTGTTAGTTCTTGTTGCGGGTTGGTGGTATAGGGCCCGCGGGTTGCATCCGTAGAGTACACGTTGCCTCTCCCCTGCAAATGCTGTTTTCTTCAATGCCGCCCGAAGGAAAGGCCACAACCCGCTTCCGCAACAGCAATCAGTTCACCAGCTGCACTTTGAATTAATAAGTCAACTTTGGGCCCATAAGAGCGCCAGAATGGTTTTGCAATCCACAATCTCACCACCCTTGACCATGCCCATGGCCTTGGTCCAGGTAAACTTGCGGGGAATGACAAATTCGTCTTCATCCAGCTTCTGGGCAGTGCATGGTTTCATTCCCTTAGCCACATAAAGATAAATCTTTTCTTTACTATAACCGGGTGAACTGTAAACCCATCCCAGCGCTTTAAGCTGTCGGGGGTAATACCCTGTTTCCTCACGGCATTCCCGGCGGGCCGCCTGTCCCGGCTTTTCCCCCCGGTTGATCAAGCCTGCCGGGATTTCCCAACATACCTCGTTGACAGCATAACGGTATTGCCGCACCAAGAGCAACCGGCCGTCCTCCATTACCGGTAGAATACCGACCGCAGGACGATGGCCCACCACCTCGCGCACATGCAGCGAACCCCCGGGAATCCTGACCTGGTCCACCATCAAATCCAGGATCTTTCCCTTGTAAATAATTTGCCGGCTTACTTTTTTCTCCCGGACGACAGGAGTCAAACAGCCTCCACGCTTTCAATATCAGGCACCAATTCTTTGAGCCTTACTTCCACCCCGTGTTTAAGGGTCATCTGCGCCATGGGGCAGGAACCGCAAGCACCGGTTAACCTGAGTTTTACCACTTTGCCGTCCACGGCCACCAATTCCACATCACCGCCATCAGCCTGCAGGGCCGGACGGATCGACTCCAACGCCTGTTCAATTTTTTCCTTCATCATCAACCTCCAGGTTTCCTATCCGGGTTATGGCCACTTCCGGGCCAAGAGGTCCGGTATGAGCTGCATTTTCCACGCAATAGGTTATAGTCTCGACTTTGGCAAATTTGCCAAAGTCGAGTCATAATTACATTCTGTCCTCCCGGCAACGCCGGTTGTTCACGCCTGAGTGTTCCTTGTTAACATTCAGAGAAATGACCCCTCCGGGGGAGATCATGCCTTTTTATCTTACCATAAATCGAGGGGAAATTTGGAGCCGTAAGAAAAATTTTTTTTACGGTCCGTCAAGATGATGTGTTCCCTGGCGGCCCGGCTTCGGTGCCACGAGCTGCTGGAATTGCAGGCGCGCCCTATGGCCTTGTCCATCGTCAAAGGTGAGCCAAAACAGTGCTTTTCCCGGAGAGGTGATCGTGATCCAATTACGGTAATCCTTGCCCTGACCGGCTTTAAGCGGCAAAGGCACACGCTGCCCGCTACCGGGCCGGCGCCATTGGGCGTCAACATTGAGGCCGGTGAGGATACGGAATTGCCGGTCCTGGATTCTGAAAGCCACCAAAGCTTCACCCACGTGCAAATGACGCGGTTCGGTATACATGGTGACCCGGAAAGGGCCCTGCACCACCACGCCTTCCTTGCCCTGTTGGGCAATAGCCCAGGTGACTGCACCGGCCAGCAGGACCAGTACCACCACCATCAACCAATGGATCCGGTTCATTTTTTCACCTTGCGGGAAATAACAAAAAGCCCCTCATCGGCATAGAGGTTGGGCAGAAAGTGTACCATGTCCTTGCGCGCGGACCTGCTGCTGTTGAGAAAGAGCCGCTGCAGCACGGTAATGTCACGCTGCTTGCAGAAGTCCAGAAAATCCTTGATGGTCAGCAGGTGGATGTTGGGGGTATTGTACCATTCCAAAGGCAGTTTAAGAGTTTTGGGCATCCGGCCTTTCCAAAGAAGGGACTGGCGTACGCGCCAATAGCCGAAATTGGGAAAAGATACGATGACGCGCTCCCCTACCCGGAGCATTTCCTCGATCACGAAGTCAGGCCTGATTATCACCTGCAGCGTCATATTCAGGATGACATAATCATAGGAATTGTCTCCATAGTCAGCCAGCCCGTCGTCAATATTGCCCTGAAAGACGGACAACCCTTTATGCAGACATTCCAAAACCGCTTCCTGGTCAATCTCCACGCCCATGCCCTGCACCTGCTGTTCCACGATGAGACGCTTCAACAGGCGGCCGTCGCCGCAGCCCAAATCCAAGACCCGGCTGTGCGGTTTGACCAAAGCCACCACCTTGTCGTAATCAGACAATAAAATATTTTTCCGTAAACGATTATCGATCATGGCTGCTGACCACCGAATAATTGTTGTCCATAAAACTGTCCACCGCCCGGCTGAAGGTCTCCGAGGGAATGAGAAAAGCATCGTGGCCGGCGCTGGATTCAAATTCCAGATAGGAGACATCCTTGGCATTTTGGCGCAAAGCTTTGACCAGCTCCTTGGCCTTGCGGGAAGGAAAGAGCCAGTCCGAGGTAAAGGAGACCACCAGGCTTTTGGCCTGCACCCGCTTGACCGCTTTTTCCAGGGACCCTTTACCCCAATCCATGGCGGCACTGTAATAATCCATGGCTTTGGTGATGTACAAATAGGTATTGGCATCGAAACGCTGCACAAAGCTGTGGCCCTGATGGTGGAGGTAACTCTCCACCTCGAATTCCTTGGTCAGTTCGTAGGCATACTCGTCCTTGTTCTGGAGCCGCCGGCCGAATTTGCGGTCCATCGATTCCTCCGACAGGTAAGTAATGTGGGCGATCATGCGGGCAATGGCCAGCCCCACCTCCGGACGGCAGCCTTGTTCCTGGTAATGCCCCTTTTTCCAATTGGGATCGGAGATAATGGCATGGCGTCCCACTTCATTGAAGGCAATGGCCTGGGGCGACAGCGAAGGCGTGGAGGCAATGATGACGGCCGACTGCATGAAGCCTGGGTACCGGCATATCCATTCCAAGGCCTGCATGCCGCCCATGGACCCCCCGGCCAGCGCCAGCAGCCGCGGAATGCCCATCTGGTCGAGGAGCATTTTCTGCACCCGGACCATATCGCCAATGGTGAGAATGGGAAAGGTGGTGCCGTAATACTTGCCTGTTTCCGGATTGCGCGACGACGGCCCGGTGGACCCTTTGCATCCGCCCAGCACATTGGAACAGATGATGAAATAACGGTTGGTGTCAAAAGCCTTACCCGGCCCGATCATAAAATCCCACCATCCCGCTTTGCGGTCATTGGGCTGATGTTTGCCGGCGGCATGGGCGTCGCCGGTCAAGGCATGGAGAATCAGGATGGCGTTGTCTTTTTGTTCATTGAGTTCCCCATAGGTTTCATAAGCAATTTGTATTTCCTTCAAATTGCGGCCGCATTCCAGCAGTAACCCCTCCGGCGGCAATTGGATGGGCATAAGCTTTGTTTCCACCAATCCCACCGAGCGGGTAATGACCAATTCAAAAGGGTCTTCCATGTCCATAACCTACTCCTCGGTAAAATACCCTGCCACCCATGATGACCTGCCGTGTTACTTGTTCCGTCCGGCAGGGATAAGGTATTGAAAAAATAAAAAAAGCCTCTTCCTTAACACACTAAGGAGAGGCTTGGAAAAATACATTCGGAGCCGCCTCGCCTTATCTTCCGCCATTAACCGACGCAGAAATTGGCACCATTTGCTCTTATGGCGTATGCAAAGAGCCGGTTGCCGTGACATCCCAGGGTCTGTCCCTCAGTCACTCTGGATAAGGGGATCGGGGACCATCCTGTTCCCGATCCGGTATGAGAGCCAAAGCATAACAAACCGCTGTTCACTTGGCAACGGAAATTTCCAGCATTTGTCTGAAAAACTTGCCGAATTGACGGTGGCGGATTTTTTTGATGGTCCGGTTTTGCACATGATGATAGACCCAGGTCAAGCTGGGGCCCTGAGTGCGATAGATGAGCGTGTTTTTCATTAATTTTATCCTGATCTGATCTATCTGCTGCTCCAAAAGCCATGCCCGCAGTTCTTCGGAATCAATAAAATAATAATCGCTGGCTTTAAGCCCCAGCATCAACCACTTGTGGTCCGGTCGGTGGTTCGGCAGATCATTCGGCCCCAGCGTGGCGCCAATGGTGATCAGAAGGTGCTGTTTCATTTTTTTAGCCCAATGAAGGGCCGGCCCCAGGTGGGCCAGCAGCTTTCCTTCCGCAAAGATCATGGTTTTCGGAGCCATCAGTAATTTCAGCAACAGACGGAGGTTGGCGGCCCAGGTGTTTTTTTGGATCCAGGCGGGGAGGCGTTTGAGGCGCAAAACCTCCACCGGCTGATGGCGGTCATCAAGGTAATTGAGCAATTCCTGTTCCAGCCAGCAGTCCGCCAATTGGGTCGACCAGTCACCGTCCAATATCGCCAAATAGCAATAGCCCTGTGCCATGGGTCTCCTCCGGCAGGCCATAAAAATTGCCATGCACTAATGATTACTATCGGTACGGCCGGAAGATTTTAAAGAAACGGCAGACAGGAATTTAGCTTGAACCTTATGAGTACCTTGGAGTAAGATGCTGGAAAGTCAAGGAGCGAACCGCATGCCTAATTATCATTATACCACCAGGCCGCCCAGTTATTCCTTTGGCCACCCCTGGACGCCGGCCATTAAATTTTTAATCATTGCCAACAGTCTGATTTTTTTACTGAAAGTTGTCTTCAACCAGACAGGTTGGTTTGCGCTGTTGGGCATTCAAAGTCCGGAACTGTTCACCCATGCCCGCTTCTGGCAGCCCTTGACTTATCTTTTTATTCATCATGATTTTTGGCATTTGGCCTTCAATATGCTGGCCTTATGGATGTTCGGCTGCGATGTGGAAAAAGCCATGGGCACCAGAAATTTCTATTACTATTACCTGATAACCGGCGTGCTTACCGGCATGGTGGTGGCTTTGGTGGCCCGCCTGGCCGGTGAACACAGCATTACCGTCGGCGCCTCAGGCGCTATTTTTGCCGTCTTGCTGGCCTATGGCATTCTGTTTGCCGAACGCACCATCACCTTGTTGCTCTTCCTGGTGATTCCTGTGACCATGAAAGCCAAAACCATGGTCATTATTTTTGCCATCATTGAATTCATTGCCGGTGTGGGCAATGTTTTCGGACATGTTTCGCATTTGGCCCACCTCAGCGGGTTACTGATCGGCTATGTTTATTTTATGCTGCGTTATCCCAACCAACTGCAGCAGTTTGACTTGTTCCGCGGCCTGCGGGCACGATGGCGCTCACGGCATATTCAGGTTATCAATCCCGAGGAGCAGGTGGATCAGATTTTGGAGAAAATATCCAGGGTGGGGATCAATGCACTTTCTAAAAGAGAACGTCAGATTTTATCCGAAGCCAGCCGACGCCGTCATGGCCGCCATCCGGAAAACAATTAACCGGCTGCTAAAAAACTCTTGCAAGGTTTTTTCAGCAACCTGTAATCATTTCAACTGGACATAAAGGCGCCCTGTTGTCGGGGATGCCCTTGGCTGCCCCTGAAAAATCATCTGCGCCAAATGCGGCTATCCTAGAGACACAGGCTTTAAAAGCACTGCCATCAAGCTTACGTCCCACTTTTCCTTCTTTCAAAGGGAATAATATTATCCGGTTCCTTAGCCACCCTTTTCTTCTTCACCACTTTTTTACTTCCCGCCTTGAAACGTGGTGCAGCAGCCGTACTTTTTTTCACGGTCTTCTTGGCAGCTTTTTTGGCTGTCTTCTTAACCGTTTTTTTCACGGCTTTCTTTTTAAGGGCAGCAGCACCCTTGGTCTTTCCAGTGCTGCTTGAGGTTCCTACCTTTTTCACCGTTTTCTTAACTGTTTTTTTAACCGTCTTTTTAGCCACCTTTTTAGTGGTTTTTTTGGTTGTTTTTTTAGAAATTTCCGTTTTAGCGGGAGCTGTCGCTGCTTTCAAAGCCTCTTCGCCGGCAGCCGGTTGGCGTGACGCCGGAGGGGCGGAGACTTTTTTAACCGTTTTTTTAGTAGCTGTCCGCACCCGCACTTTGGGCGCCTCCGGCGGCGCTGCTGCTGCGGGTTCTTCCGGCGCCATCTCCTGCAATTCCGGTGCCTGTTCCCGGGCAACCGGCGCCGATGGTGCAGGCGCTGCTGGTTCTGCTTGCGCCGGCTCTTGAGGCGCTTGGGCGGGTATTTCCGTATGGCGGGCTTCGGGCTGCGTCACTTCCGGTTCTTCCCGGGGTTCAGGCTGGGAAGGCATTGTATGGCGCGGCTCTTCCCCGCCATTGCGCATGTCTGGTTTCGACTCTTCACGCCGTTCTTCGGGCATGGTCATCACCCTGTCCGGCTTTTCCCGCCGACGCAGAATAAGGTAGGCCAGGATCAGAATGGCCAGAAGGATGAGAAGCAACACCCACCACAGCCCTGCCTTTTTTTTAACAGGCAAACCGGCGGCCGCTTTGTGTATATCCATGGCCGGAATGGGCGTGGGTGTCCAAAAAGTCCGGTTTTCTGTCCCGGCACCAAAGGCGGCTGCACCTATGGCCTCAGGAACAGAGCTGACCGTGCCGGCTTCGGCAGCAGCCGTGGGCGCTGTGATTGGCGTCCGGTTGGGCGTTGGACTTTTTTCTTCAGCAGTGTAAGCGGCTGCAAAACTTGAGGCCGTTAAGGCCGAAGAGGTTTTTGACTTGGAAGCCGGCTTGCGCACTGGCTTACGGGCGGCGGGAGCGGCCTGGGTGATGCTTGCCGAAGGCACGGGCGTCATGACCGTCTCCGGCGTCGGCGTCGCCACTCCGGTGGGCGTGGATACCACCGTGGGGCTGGGCGCAGGAAGGGTGGTTTTCACACTTTCTTTGTTTTGGGCACAGGAAAGGAGTCCCAGCATGACCGCCAATACTGTTGCCATTCTCCATCTTACCCGGTTCATTTGTCCCCCTTATGCAGCTGGTTTTTTGTATTCCCGCGGCGTTCCTGCGCGGCAGGATTCAAGGGAGATCATCCCTGTAGTTAGTTTCGGTTGCGGATGGCGTATTGTATCGTCGTTTTTTCGTCAAAATTAGCAGGCTGCTACAAAAACCAGTTAAATTGAGGATATCAGAATCTGCCTATGGTCAAGACCGGCAATCATTCGATGCTATACTCTTTCATTTTATTGTACAAGGTTTTATAATCAATACCGAGTTTTTTTGCGGTAATGGAACGATTCCAGTGATACGTTTCCAATATGCGGCGGATCACTTTTTTTTCAACTTCCGCCACCTTGCTTTTAACAATTTCTTTTAAAGACGCATTGGAAAGATCGATGGCGTCTTCTTCAACCAGTATGGGCACTTCGGTTTTGGGTTCAACCGCAGCCAGCAGGTTTTCAGGCAGATGTTTTTTCTCGATCACATCCTCCGCCAGCACCACGGCACGCTTAATGACATTTTTTAATTCGCGTACATTTCCAGGCCACGGATATTTTATAAACAAACCCATCACATCAGGGTCAATGCCGGTCACCGATTTACTAAAACGGTGACTAAAGACATCCATGAAATTTTTAACCAGAATTTTAATGTCTTCCTTGCGCTCCCGCAAAGGCGGCAGCCTTAAAATAAATTCATTAAGCCGATAATAAAGATCCTCCCGAAAACTGCCTTCCTGGATGGCTTTCTCGAGATTAATATTGGTGGCTGTAATCACCGTGCCGTTGAAAGGCAATTCTTCCTTGCCGCCCAGCCGGGAAAATTTCTTTTCCTGCAGCACCCGCAGCAATTTGACCTGTACCGACACCGGTAAATTGCCGATCTCATCCAAAAACAAGGTGCCCCGGCCCGCCTGCTCAAACCGGCCGATACTGCGGCTGTAGGCGCCGGTAAATGCTCCCCGTTCATAGCCGAAAAGTTCGCTCTCCACCAGATTTTCCGGCAGGGCCGCGCAATCCACGGAGATAAAAGGCTCCTTGGCCCGTTTGCTTCTGGCATGAAGAGCCCGCGCGGTCAACTCCTTGCCGGTGCCGGAATCGCCCCGGATCATGACCGTGATATCATGGTGGGCAATGCGTTCGATGGTTTTTAAAAGGTCTTGAATTTCCCGGGACTCGCCCAGGATTTGCTCGGCACTATTTTGGAGTTCAATCTGGCTGCGCAGGGTCTGGACCTCTTTTTGCAGGGCCATGGACTTCATGGCGTTGCCCACGGTAATAATCAATTCATCCAGGTTGACCGGTTTGGCCACAAAATCATAAGCCCCTAATTTCATACACTTGACGGCAGTATCAATATCGCCAAAAGCGGATAACATGATGACCTGGCCGTCAGGGTAAAGGTTGCGGAGCTCCTGAAGGACTTGAATACCGTCCATGGGTTGCATACGGATATCCAACAAAAAGAGATCGTATTTTTGGTTTCTGGTAAGCTCAATGGCGCGGGGACCGTCATTGGCAATGACGGTGGCATAACCGGCATTTTTGAGGGCCTGCGAGACAAACATGCAATGTTCCGGTTCATCGTCAACGATTAGAATCGTTCGCTCTTTGCTCACGCTTGCCCCCGCTTTCTCTGATTTTTCACATTGTATGCATTCAGAAAGGCCGATGCAAGTCTTATTTTAAAATGCCTGAGAATGGGCTGGCCCGGCTCAGCCTGTTCAAGGGGTTGATCCAGACGGATTTTTGGAGGCGGCACTCGGAATCGAACCGAGGATGAGGATTTTGCAGACCCTAGCCTTACCACTTGGCGATGCCGCCCAAATCAGAAAGAAGAGGCCACCCTGTTCAGGTTTTCTTAAACCCCGATGGCAATATGCTTGAAAATGGAAACTGCCGGTCTGGACACCGGCAGTCTTATAGTCATTGGAGCGGGAAATGGGGCTCGAACCCACGACATCTACCTTGGCAAGGTAGCGCTCTACCACTGAGCTATTCCCGCATGCAAGCGGCTATAATACGAAAGGCTTTTTTTTATGTCAAGGTTTTTTTATTGATCCGTAAAAACCGGCCGGCCCGTTTTTCGCCATAGCCGGCTTCAACGGCCAGACAAGTCAGGTCTCTGCCTTGAGGCCCAAATCATTGCCAACGCTTTCCACCACGCCTTCGTCCACAATCTCCTTTTTCATCAGGAAACTTTCCAGCAGACAATTGTCACAGACAGTGTTGATCAACCGCGGAATGCCTTTGGACAGGACAAATATTTTTTTAAAAGCCTCGGGCGTAAAGAGGTCCTTGGTATTGCCGCTGACCGTGACCCGGTGCCGGATGTATTCGATGACATCCTTTTCCTGCAAACTCTGCAGCGTGAACTTGAGGGCAATCCGCTGCTGCAGAGGCGGATCAAGCGCAATATTTTGCTCCAATTCGGGCAGGCCGATCAGACAAATGGACAATAATTTTTGACCCGGTGCTTCCAGATTCAACAAGCCCCGGAATTCTTCGAAAATTTGCCGCGTGATCAGCATGTTGGCCTCATCAATAATAACCACGGCCTTCCTGCCCTGTTCATAAATTTCCATTAACCGTTCGTAAAGCTGGGGCAGAATGATTGCTTTTTTATCACCTGGTTCCTCCACCCCCAGCTGGGAAGCAATTTTTTTCAACAACCACTCGGCCGTGATTTCCGAATGGACAATCACCAACAAGGCGGCTTCGTACTGGGTGTCGTTCTCCAGGGTTTCCAGT
>CAYVTN010000017.1:0-6234 GCA_964454395.1 uncultured bacterium
GCCGCCCGGTCGCCCCTGCTGGTGGGAGAAGAAGGCGGAAACGGGAAAATAGATCTTACACCCTTGCGCGGCTTTCCCGTTGAAGGCATCAGGCAGGACGTGAGCAAGTATTTCGTGAAGCAAGGCAGGTTAACCGGGGCGGAATATTATGGGGCCAATGGGAAATACGGCATAGAACTTACCGGTATAGAAACACCCTCCTTATACGCAGAAAGTCTTGCGGCTGTAAAATCATTTCTAAATGCCGAGACCCAGGGGTTGATCTTGGATTTGCGCGATGCCATGGACAGCATCAAGCCGGCTGCCGGCTCCGGGAGCGAAGCCCTGTGGCAGGAACAATCGAGGCGCCTGAATATTCTGGAAAAAATGCTGAATATCTCGGCCCTGCCGCAGGAAGTGGGGGAATATCAATCCCAAAGGCAAAAATTCAGCATGGCTTCTTTTCTGAAGTTTTTTGAAAAAGCAGGGCTGAATGCAGGATTTCTGCCGATGGAGGATGCAAGCCTGCTGGCGCAACGCTTAAACAGCGTGAAGCGCTTCTAGCAGCTAACCGATGAACGCAGCCGGGAATTGGTCAATAATCTTATCCAAGAGATGGACCGCAGGCATGAACGCATAGCGGCCATGATTGTGGGCGGTTTTCACCGCGGAAAAATTTTACAGGCATTGGAAAGCCGGGGTGTGGGTTATATTTCAATCCGGCCTGTTTTAACCAAGCCGGAAGTGCTCAATCCCTACTTTGATGTACTGCAAGGAAGGAAAATGCCAATAGAGCAGCTGCTGGAAAAAAGCCAGAGAAACCTGGCCGCGCCTTCGTGGCCGCAGCAGGCAGGCTATAAGCCAAGCGTGATCGTCACCGAAGCCTTGGCGGCCAAGGCCGGCCCGAAATTGTTGAGCGCATTGCAGGAAGAAGAAATTCAAGCATCCCTTAGGGATATTGGCATTAGGCGCATAAGGCTCATGACGAGGGACGAAGCGCATGAATTCAGGCAACCGCTGGAGAAAGGCTGCCGGGGCGGCTTGATCATCAGGCAGGATGGAAGCCGAGGCTTGGCGCTTTTTGCAGTACCAGGGTATGTTTTTGTGGATAAGCAGGGCGTCATGGCTATCGGCAGATTGGAGATGAAGATTTTTGCCGGGAAAGAGGCCATCACGGCTGAAGCCCGGAAGGTTAAACATCAACCGGCAAGCAGAAGATACTTATGGAAAAGAGCCATGGATTTATTCGCCCTGACTTGGGAATGGCTCCTTACCTTGTCTGCTGCCGTGGCGGGCCGCTTTGGCAAAAACGGATGGAAGGACTGGTTTACCAACAAGCATCCGGTTTACAAACAGGCGCGGTTGACAAGAATGCTGGAAGAAATGACAAAACGGCTGCCGGGGAGTTGGTACTGGGCCGTGGTTGGGGGCACGGCTGTTTTCATCGCAGCTTTGCTGGCCGGTCAAGAGCCGGGCACAGCCTGGCATTATGGTCTGGCGTCCTTTTCAATCTTGGGCCTGATGCACCATCACTGGCCGCATGTCAAATTAACTATTTTTGAGCCTCGATTTGCAGGTAATATTTTGGATCGCGATTCTGATCCGTTCAGGGCCGTGGAAGATGAAATGAAGAAAAAAATGCGGGACCATGGGGCCGGCCACCATGTTG
The DNA here is from genome assembly GCA_964454395.1 of uncultured bacterium. Classification (GTDB taxonomy): domain Bacteria; phylum Oederibacteriota; class JAAXVQ01; order JAAXVQ01; family JAUVAV01; genus CAVQBK01. Next base: position 1,649 of record CAYVTN010000017.1, read on the forward strand.
GTGAAGGCTTGGAAAAAACACTATCCGCTTTCAAGCAGGTCGCCTTATCTTCAGACAGCCAAGAGCAGCTCAGCGCCTATCAAGCTTATGCAGATGCTCTGGCTGAAATGATCATTGCGATGGAAACCAATGGCGCGGGAGAGCATGTTAGGGTCGCCTTGAACCATGACATTCCGGAATTGGTCCGAACGGCGGGGGATAAGGATTATGTCCTTAAAGCTTTCCTGGCTCTGGGGACAGAGCTGGCCGGAAACGGCGCAGGAGAGCATGTGGAGGACGCCATGAGATACGCCATCCCGGTGCTGGTTCGGGCAGCGGCAGAACGGAAAGACCCGGAGGCGGCCTTTAAAGCGTACGCCCAAGCTCTGGGTGAATTGATCATTGCCATGGAAAAGCATGACGCAGGAAAGCAGGTTCATACCGCCTTGAAAAATGTCATCCCAACTCTGGCCCGGGCAACGGCGGAACAGAAAGACCCGGAGGCGGCCTTTAAAGAGCACACTCAAGCACTGAGTGAATTAATCATTGGCATGGAAACTCATGGCGCCGGACAGCATGTTCAGACCGCCTTGAGAAATGCCGTCCCCGATCTGGTCCAGGCAGCCGCAAAACAGAAGGACCCGGCGGAGGCCTTTAAAGCGTATGCCCAAGCTCTGGACGAATTGATCTTTGCCATGGAAATCAATGGCGCACGGGGGCACGTGGAGAAAACCTTGAGCGAGGCCATCCCCGAATTGGTCTGGGCGGCAGGGGGAAAGGATTATATTATTAAAGATGCTCTGGCTCTGGGGCAAGAGCTGGCCAACAATGGTGCAGGAGAGTTTGTTGAGAACACCTTGTGCTTTGCCATTCCGGGACTGGTTGAGGCGGCAGGCGAACAGTCCGAAGACCGCCGAAAAAAAGCCTTTGCTGTGTATATGGCTATTTTTAGGGCGGAGATGCTGGACATGGTGGCCTATGGCTATCCCAGGAATAAAGTCATGGAAATTCCCGCTACACCGCTGTCTGACGAGGTCAGGCATTATGTTGCCGGGTTGGATTACTCGCAAGAGAAAGTGGTATTCGACTTGGATCACGCCAGATCATTGATGTACCCTTCCTTGGGGCTGGTTGTTCCCAATATCGCCGCCTACGAAGATTTTTTGCCGCCCGGCCAAGCTGATTTGGTTAGAGGTAAAAGCGAGCGGGATTTGCTGAGGGGTATCAATACCCGAACTATTGCTGAAGGCGATCATCCGGTTATTCTCTTTGCCCTGTTCAAACACAGCTATCCTTGGGAAGAGATGGACTTGGACAAATTTAAGGAAATTTTGGAGCACAAGGATTGGCAAAGCGATGAGGGCGGCAAGATCGCAAGATTTTTGCGTGAGAAAGGTATAAGCGTCATCGCGAAAATCAGCGATGAGGAATTGGAGAACCTGATCCACCTGTCAGTGGAATTGGACGGGAAGATCGTGAACGCGCTGGGCAAGACAGCGGACGAGGCTGACCAAATCCAATTCCGCGAATTGGTGCGATTCAGCCTGGATTTTCGCAGGCATTACCAAGAAATAGCGAAAAGCGGCCAAGCCGGCATGGTCCGACGGATTATCGGCCGCATGCTGATAGCCGCGGATATGACTTACGGCCGGGCTATTTCCGACCAGGAAAAGCGGAAGCACTTCATTAAGATCCTGTGGGATACGCTCCGCGAGGACCAAAGCGGGTTGTTGGGCACCTTGTCATCCGGTTGGCCTGAGCTGGCATCAAGGCCCAATGAAACCATAGAGAATGTCATTAATTATGGAGACTATGAAAACCCTGAAAGATACCTGAAGTTTACAGGCAAGGAGATCCTGGCCAAGGAGCGGATGAAAGCCTTGATCAGGCGCGGGCAGCAAAGCAGGAATGCCGTGCTGATCAAATATGGTGATGATACCGCGGGCTTTTTTCAGGAAGCCGTCCGGGAATTGAGCGAGGAAAAAGGAAACCGTATAGGCCGTCTGGCCATCCATCCCTTTTCGCAGCGCCAGGAGTTGTTTGGCATGTACATGGCCATGAAAAAGCTTGGCAGCGAAAGGGTGGAGGAAATCCTAAGCCGGGCCGGCCCGAATGAAATCCACTTGGGCCTAAAAGACGTCCTGCACCTTCAGGAGGAAGAATATCAAGAGTATATCAATCAGTGGGATTCAAATGAAGACATGCGCCGCGATAAGATGCTGCGTGAAGCCCTGGCCTGGCGCCTGGCGTATCCAAAGTATTGGCGCAAAAGGGTGAAATGGCAGGCAGGGGTATTGGAACAGGCTAATCGCATGGCAGCTCAAGCGCCGCACACGAAGTATACCCTGATCCTGGAAAACATCAATGCCGGTCCGGGAGACATGCGTCTGGCCTTGCATCCCGTGTTGTGGGAGCGGTGGATAGACGGACGGGAGATGGAACCGAATTTCACGCTGGTGCTTGGCATGCATGAAGACGAGCAGATCAGGGACGACGCTTTTATGAACCGGCCCATGGTGCACAACGTCACTGGGATGGAAGCAGAGGATGATAAAAGGGTCTTGATGAGTTTGGGCCTTGAGTCTGAGACAGCTGACAGATTGTTAAAAAGTTATCATGAGCTGAAAAACGAGAAGTTGGGTGAAACCCCCGGCCTGCAGTGGGTGGACGTGGAGGAAATCGGACGGCGGATAGCAGGCCGTGCCCGGGAGAAGGGTGTCGGTCAGGCGTCCGTGTATGGGCAAGAACTGGGGTTGTTTTTAAAAGCGCGTATCAATGCCAATGATTGGGCCAACCCGGAGGTGAAGAAATATTTTGCCTTCAAGGAAAAAGAACCGGCACTGGTTATTAAAGACGGGATGTTGGTGGTGCACGGCGCGGGCGTTAAGCTGGGAGCGGCTTTGGCGGAAAAATACGCAGGTCAAGAAAAACGCGGAGATGAAGTGCGCGATATTATCCAACGGGAAACCGGGTATATGATGACGGACTACGAAGAGTATATCTGGGCGCAGATGGTAAGGCAGGTTAAGTATGGGCAAGTGCCGTTGCATACGGAAGGCTTGTCCGGCGAAGGGAAAACCACCGGCATTTGGGCCTTTAGTAAAATGATAGGGTATGAAATTCATGAGATCACCGTTGGGGAAGGCATGGAACTGGAAGAATTGAGCGGCCAGCCGGCGGTAGAGCCCTCAGGGGCCATGAGTTATGAAGAATCTGACTATAGCAGCCATTTAGGGCAGGCTAAAAAGCTGTACTTATTTAATGAATCCAACAGCCAGAAAAACGCGGCAACCTATTACTACCTGGTTCCTGAGCAGCATGGATGGCGGGAAAAGCCGCTGCCGGAACAAGGCGTGGGCGGCAAAAACGCTTATTATGCCAGCCAGAAAATAGCGCAAAACAGCCTGTGGATGCATACGGTCAATATTACGGAAGGCGAGCCGCCGTCAGGTGTCAAATGCCGAATGCTGCGTCTACAGATGGAATTGCCGGCAGAGGCCGTGCGCCAAGCGATCAGACGCGAATTTGAGCAGGCCGGCCTGCGGGAGTATATGGTCTATGCGGAGAAGTTATGGAAATTTCACCAATCAATCCGAACCCAACTCAAGCAAGGCAAGCTCTTGTCCCCGCAGGTAGTCAGCCGCAGGGAAATCCGCCAAGCTGTCAATGAATTTCAAGCACAATTAAAACAAACCCCGGATGATCCTGATAAGGCATTTGAAAAAGCCCTGGAAATGACTTATTTATACATGTGGCAGCAGGGTGAAGACGAGTTCCTGGTGTTCAGGCATATTTTAGCGGCGGTTAAAAGCCCGATGGAAGCCGGCATGGAAGCAGGGCTTGAGGCTTTGCCGCAACTGGCGGGCATGAGAAAAGTGGGCCAGAGTTTGCGGCAGATGCTGGGGTTGCATCCGGATATAAGAGAACCGCTGATCAGCGCAAAGGAAGCATTGAAAAACGCGGTCCATCATCCGGATCAAAGCAGCCGTCCGCTGATGGTTCTGCACGAGGGCAGCATGAGCGCCGCCGGTATCGAAAAAATGATCAAAGCCAAGGATCCTCAGGCAGACATTCATGTCATCCCGGTCAGCCGGTACCATGACGCGGACTCATGGTACGGGGGCTGGACGGCCAGGCAGAAAGGGGAAAGTGGAGAACAAGATCAGACGGCCAAGTGGCGGAAGAGGTTAAGGCAGAGTGGTCTGGAAATGGGATTGGGGATCCTCGCGGAGTTGATCCTCTGCGCGCGGCTTTCGCCCAATCAGCAGCATTATGCGATTATTCCGCGCTACAGCCGGCTGGACGGGAAAATGGCCTCCGGGCTGAATGAATTTTGGCAAACCGGCATGATTTCCAAGATCAGCGCGATTTTGACCATGGAAAACGCGGAAGATTTACTGGCCATGGTACGGGAAAAAGAGCATGCCCAGCCGGAGTTGAAATCCGGCTTGCTGGCAGCGTGGAGGAAAGCGCAAGCAGCGGAGGCCGAAGGAATTGCCGACCTGGATAAAATGGATCAAGCGCAAAAACTGAGGTTTGCCAAATGGTTTTATGAAGCCAAGCCGGATAATGTACAAACCATAGCCTTGAGCCATTAGGGGGATAAA
>CAYVTN010000017.1:6244-11286 GCA_964454395.1 uncultured bacterium
CGGAAGCAGCTTTGGACAGATTCAGGATTATCAATGTCGGGGGCGAGGTGAGCCGGGAGGGGATAGCAGCAGAGGTGGATAAGGCGCTTCCGGGAAATAAGCATAAAGAGCTCGTCACGGCAGTTATCAACCAAGCGCTTGAGCTGTATGAAAAGCAGGCAGGCAACGATGATTATGAACATCAGCGTCTGGGGCAGGAGGATGTGAACATCTTCTTAAAGGAAGTTAAAGCAATCGTTCGACCGGATGAGCAAAAGATAAAAGTGCTGGCCGGGATCATTCTGGGCGCAGGGCTCAATCCTGACTATCGCCGGCAATACAGCGGAGAACAGGCTTGGCAAAAGAAGTGGGCGCAGGCAGAGCAAGAGGCGGAGAAAACAGGGAGGAGCCTGGTAACTTTTCATAAAGAAAAAAACAAAGTAATAATGGACATAGCCGGTCTCGAAATAGAGACCCGGCGAAAGGCCTTGCCAAGCCCGGAAGAAGAGGACGGCTTTTTTGCGGAGACAGAGCCGCATGTGCGTCAATTGCAAGTCATGGCCCTGGCCTATAAGTATCGGACCGGCATCGTGGTGGAAGGCCCGCCGGGAAGCGGGAAGACCGAAGGGTTTGCTGATTTTGCCAAACGCATGGGGCTTGAATTTTACAAGCAGCAAATGTACAAGTCGATCAAGTTGGGCGACATATTGGGACAGTTATCCGTGCAAGGCAGGAAATTCATCCTGACGTGCAGAAACGCGGCCGGCAAGTATTTGTTGCCGTTTTTAAAAGCCTACGGCGAAGGCGGGGTATATGTGGCGGATGAAGGATCATTGGGGGAAAATCCGCAGGAAACGATCGGGTATGAGAGCGAAGTGGCAAAAATGAAAAGCTTTGATTTGGGGACATTTCTTCCCGGCCTTGCGGGAGAAAAGATAAGACGGAGCAGCCGGTTTATGTGGGGCGTGGCGCGCAACAGCACTGGCACCAGCGGACGGCTGCCGGAGCTGATGGCCGTGGACCAGGGCAATTTAAAATGCCATACCGATGTGATCCGGACGGAAAAAGATGCCAGGAAAGTAATCGCCAAAGCCCTCAAACGCTATCAAGCCGGCAGCATACCGGAAGAACTTCAAGGACAATTGGCCAAGGTGTACTTGCTGATGACCGACAAGCATTCCCAAACGGAAGAATTGAGTCCGCGGCAGATGATTATGGCCTGCAAAGGCCTGGCGCAGGCTGAAAAAGCCGGAAAGGCTTTGGATATGGCCCTTTACCAGGGTCTGGTGGCCGGTTATCTGGCAGGACTGGATGATGTGGAAATAGAAGCACTGATGCCAAGGCTAAGGGAAATACTGGGAGAGAAGCATCAAGCATTTGAAGACTACTTGGCGTCATGGGATGGCAAGATAGAAGTGGTGCGGGACGATCAAAACCGGAAGATTAACGTCGGTGGGATAGAGCTGCCGATGTCAAGCCATGAGAGCAGCAATGTTACAAGAGAAGACCTGGATTTGCTGCCCGACGAGGAAGAAACCTGGCGGCCCAGAGCCTACCGGGAAATCGCGGTAAAATTCAGCCTGGGACAGAATGTGGCCGTGCAAGGAGACGGCTTGGATTTAATGCGCGGCTTTGCCCGGCGGACGGGCTGGGATCTGGACATCGCGTGGACGGATAAAAACACCGGGCAGGAGCAGTTCATCGCCAACCTGGTGCCGGTGTTTGCCGAAAGCTTTGACCGGTATGGCATCAAAGCCCAGCAAGCCGGCCGGTCATTACAGGAAATCTTGGGGGTGTTTTTGGACAGCATGATGACGGAAGAAACCTATCAGCAGGCCCGAAGCCGGCCGCAAGTGCAAAAAATACTATATTTTCCTTATTTTGACAGAGTACCGGAAGAAGAGCGGGGTGTTTTGAATGAGATATTAGCCACCCGTGCGTTTGAGCATATCGGCAGTAATGGGCAAATCACCAACTATCATTTACCGGAATGGGTGCATATCGCGATTTCCCATGGCCGGGAGCATGAGATGTCCTCGGCTTTTGTGAACCGCTTTGACCGGCCTGTCCAGGCGCTGCCAATGACCGAGGCGGATATCCAACGTGTGGCCGAGAAGCGCTATCCCCTGTTGCGTGAAGCAGAGATTCAATGGGCGGCAGCCTTGGGCAAAAAGCTCTCTGCCATGGATGAAGGCGGGCAGTTGGACCAGCGCTATGGCTTTGGGGATAAGGATATCCTGCAGTTATGCCGGCGTCTGCACCTGGAAAAACAGGCGGACATAGCCAAGGGGACATTCCATCAAAACCCCTTGTATTATTTTTTAAAAGCCTGCTATGTGGAATACCATGAGGCCCTGGATGATGAAGATAAAGAAAAGCTGATGAATAAAATCCTGCCGGAATTCCTCCATCAAACGGTTTATGCGGGCAGGCAGGGAGATAAAGATTTCAAGGCGGTCATAGCGCAAAGCCGGGCAAACATTGAAAAAGAATTGTCCGAGATCACCTATTTGGAAAGAGAAATCGGACTGGACACCGCTGGATTGAAGAAAAACGGGGATTATGTCCGCACCGGTCAAGGTCTGGTGCTGGAGAAAACAGAAGATGGCTTCAAGCTGCATACGCCCGGGAACAGTTATCCCTTGAAAGCGCAAGCAGCATGGCGGAAATTGTCGGATGACTTGTTTTATCGCAAGCAGGGTACGCAGTATAAATTTAAAGTGCGCCTGGTAGCTGCAATCGGCGGCATGCCTCTGACACGTGATTCACAAGAACTGGAGGCAGCCTTGCCCATGAGCGAAACTCCGGTCAAAGAGTATGTCAAACTGACAAAGGAAGCCGCCATCACGTACGCCTGCTTGCTGCGCGCCTGGCAGAAGTGCACCTTGCCGGACGGCAGGGAAGAAAAGCAGCGGGTGGTATTGCAAAAATCCGAGACGGGCAGGATCAAAACCACGGGCGCGAAAAATCTGGCCAGGCTGTGGGGCATACCGCTTATTATGCTTCAGGCGCACGGAGATTTGGAAAGCCAGGACATGAGCATGGGCATGGTCTATAAGGGTGGAGAGTTCAAACTGGAACAGCAGGAGATATTCAAAGCCCTGGGCCGGGTGGATGAAACGAGTTATAACATGCCCAAGAAAATAAGCTCGGGGCGCAGCCTGATGCTCGTTGATGAGAGCAATGCCTCGAAAATTCCGGCCCAGACCTGGGCCCCGGTAATCAGCGGGGAAAAAACATTTGGGTTGAGGGCAGAGGATGGGCAAGTGCATCAGGTTAACAGATATCCAGAGGTCAAGATCCTATACACCGGCAATCCGACTGAAACCCATGAGGCGCGGTATGATGAAGGGGAGACCAAGGAGCAGATGGCCAAGAGGAACGCGCCGGACCCCATGAAGTATTCGAAGGAGGTAAAAAAAGCCATCCTCAGGGAATATCATCGCCGGGATATGAGTGTTCCTAAAACCGAAGCCGCAAGAATCGCCAGGCAGTATAACCCCCGGGCCGCTAAACTTGGGAAAGAAACCCATCACGAGGTGGTGCCTGAATACACGCCCATCCAAAGCTGGCAGCCGCCGGAACCGGCCGGCCTGGAAAAGTTAATCGAGAGTATTGGAACCATAGCCGCACAAAGCCGGCCGGCGGCACCCGTTGTGGATGAGGGAAAAAGGAGAACGGTTATAACCATACCGGACTATGACATAGGCCGGGTACGACAAGCCGCCGGACAATTTACACAAGGACAGGACGCCGTGACCTTTTGCCAAAATATCATGCGCGGGTATCTTTTGGGCCTGGTGCATGGGGAGGTGGATGCGGAGCTTCAAACCCGGGTACAAACAGCCGCCCGCATGGTCAGCCCGGAGGTGGAACAAGCTTTATCCGCCATCACCCGGGATTTATTGGCCGGAAGAGGGGATGAAGCTGAAGTGCAGGAACAATTCCTGGCATTGCGTCGGGTCCTGGCCAAAAAAGGAACAGCCTTGTTTGTTCATTGGGTGGGTATCGAGCAGGCTGATGGCAGTAAAAAAGTTTATATCCTCACTTATGCGGAAAAGATACAAAGAACCGTTGTCCTGACGGATAAGCAGCTTGAATCCATGGGTCTTGATTCAAAAGATTTTGCCCGGCATCCCATGGCCGTGCATGTGGTGGATGGCCGGAATTATCCTTTTGGAAGAATGCAAGGCCGTTTCGACGGCGAGCAGGGCGTGGTCTTTGCCTGTGATGTCAGCAAGATTAATGGTGTTGATGAGCAGGAAACCATCAACGTGGCGGCGTATCATGAAGCCCTGCACGATATTGACCAATGGCTGTATAAAACCAAGAAAACGCCTTATCCTTCCAATCCGGAATTGCACAGCATGCTGGGTATGCTTATGCTTTCGCCCATAGCCCTGGACTACCTGGAACACGAAATGGTGCCCTGGCTCAAGCGCAAACAGCCGGAAGACATGTACATCCAGGCCATAAGGGGCATCTTGAACGGTTTGATCATCTATGCCCGGGACCATTGGGATATGGATAAAAGCGCGGGGCTGATCAGTGATGAATTTGAAGATGACCGGATTGACGGCATCGTAAAACTGGTAAAAGCCAAGGTGCGGACTTCCGCAAAGTTGAATCAAATCGCCTGTGCGCTGTATAAAGAAAAAGAAAAATACTTGAAGGATGTTAGCCCTGGAAAATTTAAAGGCCGGATCATGATTTCGGCCAATGGGGTGGAAAGCTATGAACTGATAAGTGGAACTGAAGGCCTGGAAATTGAGATGAGAACAGAAGAGCTTAAAGCCGGCCAGGTGGATATTGTTGGGCCGGAAGGCAAAGTGAATACCACGGTGATCAGGAAAAGTCAAAGCAAAGAAGCAGGGGAAATTAAGAGGGCTAAAGAGGCCAAAGAGCAAGTCCGGCAACAGGAAAACACCAGGCCGGACCGGCCTAAAAAAAGGTCGTTGAGCGGCATAATAAAAAAGTGTCTTCAGACCTTTGCCCAAACTGAAGAAGCAGGGATAAGCTATGGGTGGAAGGGCAGAAAACTTAACGTTTCAAGATTAGCGAGA
>CAYVTN010000017.1:11296-18267 GCA_964454395.1 uncultured bacterium
CGCCCTTGGAAACCAAATCCGCAGGCGAGAGGTCATCCCTGTATTTGCATATCAGCGTGGATGTGTCCCGCAGCGTGCGGAGGAGGCTGCTGAAGACCTACCAAGCCATGCTGGCTGATATGACGGATTTGCATCATGAGTGTGCAATCGACAACAAGGATGTGGCTTTTGGATTTGGAGCCATAGGTAAGCACTATAAGTCCATGCTGCTGGCCCAAAATTGCCGCCAGCGTTACCAGATAGAGCATGCCCTGGATGAATTTGCCGGATATCGTGATCCCGACGGCATCCATATCCCCAATCTCCTGGAGAAACTGGAAGACGAAATTCCCGGAAAAGGAAAATATAAAAACAGCATTGAATTAATCTATACGGACGCGGTGGATATCAGCGGAAGAAGTCCGAAACAATTAAAGGAAATGGTCAGGGCGTTTGAGAAAAGAAAGGGCATGGATGTGGTCTTTGTGAGTGTGAAGGAACTGAAAAAAGAAAATTGCCATCGCTGGTTCTTGTTTGCCCAAGAACCCACGGTTAAGGAGATGTTGGCTCTCAATACGCAGATCGTGCAGCTTAAAAAACAGCGGCAAGGCCAGCTGCCGGAAGGGGATTTGGGCGAGTGGATAAAAATTCCTCAGCGAAGGGACGGCAATGATGATCCGCCCCCCGGCGGAGGAGGGAACGCAAGCGCGATCACCGTTGAATTGAGTAAAGCTCGGTCCTACAATGAGGCGCCGAAAGTTGTTGTTGATCAAAATGCATTTGCTGATTTTACGCCGGTATTCCAAACCTATTTGGAAGAGCATCCCGCGCTGATGCAAGCCCTTGCCAGGGCGGGGAAGCTGGAATACAGGATAGCCCTGCCAGGTTGGCTGATGAAGTATTATGAACATCATCCGGCCGGGCATTGGCCGGCAGGCAGGATCATCGGCGCTGTCATCAGCGCCCAATTGAAAGGCAGCAGGCTTAATCGTTTAATCAGGTACGTCAAAAACATCAGATCAAATCCGGCAAGAGCCATCAAACTGTTGGCGGCCCGGCTGCGGTATAACGCGGCCATGTTCCTGTCCAAAATCCTGCCATTGCCGATCACAACTACTCTGGGTTCCCTGAAAAACCTGAGCCGGGCAGGCTCTGCCAGCCCTTGTTTAAGGCTGATTACTACCGCGATGCTGGTTGTCCTTGCTTACTGGAACAGGCAGACGATGATCACAAGAAGAGAAAAACACCTCTGGTACTTCCGGCACCTGCGGCAGGTCTCACGGGCGGTGCAAACGCCGAATAAGACTAATTTGCTTGCCGTGTTTGCCAAACCGCGCAGTTGTTGGGCAGCGCTGCCTAACGCAGCAAAAAGGACCACAACAGCAAGGTGGGTAGAAGCGAGAGCATGGCCATGGCAAAGGTTTCCCTCATCAGCAAGGTGAACGCCTCCATACCGAGCAGCCAAAGCATAAACAGCGTATATAAAAAAGTCAAGGTCGGGACCAGGTGGCGCACCCACAAACCGGGAAACCCGCCCATGGTATGATTGAGCAGGCCCATGGACACGGCCAATTCCGTAGGCCAGGCCATGGCCACCATGGGCAGGAACAGGGCCGGCCCGATCACCTGAGCCACGTAACGCAACGTTTTTTCTTCCCGGTATAATTTTAAAAAATAATAAAAGGTCACGCTGCACAGCAGCCACCCCAGGCTGAAGATAATCACCAACAAGAGCGCTTGGACCAGGCGGTAATGAGGCATGGCGAGCAAGGGCGCTTCATAAAAGGGTATGTGATGGACTTCCTCCAGTATGGAGGTGGTCCCAAACAACAAGGTCACCACCAGCAGGGCCGCGCCGCCGGGACGCCAGGAGGGGGCTTTGGCCAAACGGATAAAATAGCGGGTTGGATTTAAAAAGAAATCATTGAGTCTGGTCACTTCATGCCAAAAAGCCTTGAAGGGCAGCATCAGCAGGATCCTTAGGGTCGAGTTTGGGCATGAGGCCATGGCCCGGGAGCTTGAGCAATTAGTTGCTCAAGTTCCCAGCAGTCCTGTTTCGACCAATTGCCCCACCGTTTCAGACTTGTAGTGTACCATAAATCCTGAAGCTTGCCTAACGCCTAAGAGGCACCTTTTTTAGCGTGTCAATACCCGGTCCCCAACAGATGATGGCCGCAATCCCGGATTTGGTGCCGGTCCGGCGATCGGATTATAATATTTTCACCCTATAGTTTTATTTTCTTGAACCGATAATAGTAGTGCACTTACCAATTGGTGGAAAGAGAGAAATCCTGATGCCAAAAACGGTCAATGTTCCAGCCCCATTCAGCCCCCTCTTTGATGTGGCTGAGAAGTACGTGGAAGGGTTGTTTTCAGAATTTAACAGAGATCCGGAAAAAGGCCAGCTTTATATCGGCGATCAGCGCTATATTCTGGTACGTGCGGAAAGCATGTTTGCTGCGCTTTTCGAGCAGTTGGAACAATCTTTTGGGGAAGAACAAGCCCAGGAATTCATTTATAACATGGCCCGGATCATCGGCAAGGCTGATTCCAAATCCTTCAGCGAGACAAGAAAACTGCAGGACCCCACGGAAAAACTCTCGACCGGACCGGTGATGTTTGCCCATGCGGGCTGGGCCAAGGTGGACATTTATCCTGACTCCAAGCCGGCGCCCAACCAGGATTATTTTCTCCACTACCAGCATCCCAACACTTTTGAATCGGAAATTTATCAGCGTAAAGACCTGAAGCCCGCCAAACCCATTTGTTTTTTCAGCGCCGGCTATTCGGCAGGCTGGTGTTCCGAAGCCTACGGCCTGGACGTTCACGCCCGGGAAATCAAATGCACGGCCAGGGGTGATGGGCGTTGCGAATTTATTATGGCCCCTTTCGGAAAGTTGGATGACTATGCAAAGCAGCTTATCCAATAACGGACACGGAGTGGATATGAATGATTTGGCGCGCCAAATAATGGAAATCATCAAAGAATACAGCCATTTCCCGGGGCCGATTTTACAAAGCCAGACCAAACGGATGGGCAAGACCGCGGAGAACATTGATTATGGTGATTTGCCGCAACTGGCGGAATACGTCGGAAAATCCATCGGGTCTTTCAGCAATCCGGTTAAAGGGGAAGAGGCTAAGGAAAAGATATTAAACATCGTTTGATTTGTCCGTTGACAGCGGCAAAACGAAGATGGCATGATGCCCCTGTTGCCTTTTTGGGCGACAGGGGCTTTTTTTTTCCAAAACAATGATCATTGGCAGTTTAAGGATGTTTTAATGGACTCAATGCCAACTTTTTCCATGGAAGTGGTCGGCTGCAAAGTCAACCAAGTGGAAGCGGCCATGCTCAAAGCCCAGTTTGAGAACTTGGGGTTTAAACACGTGGAGGACAAACAGGCAGCTTCACTGATGCTGCTACACACCTGCACCGTCACCCATAAGGCGGATCGTGATTGCCGGCGCTTTATCGAGCAGGCCACGAGGCTTTACCCCGAAGCGCGCCTGGTGTTGACCGGCTGTTATGCTGCCTTGGAAAAAGACCGCCTGATGCAGCACCCGCGCGTATTGGCCGTCATTGGCCAGCAGGATCGTTACCGCGCGGGTTATCTGGTCAGGCAGCAACTGGCCAAGGCCGGCCAGGTTCTGCCCGACGCTGCCGACATGCTCCGACCGTATGAAGACAGTGGTTTTTTCAACGGTACCGTGGAAGATACCTACCGTCACCGGGCACGTGCGGTCATTAAAATTCAGGATGGGTGTGACGGTGCCTGCACTTACTGCCGCGTGCGTCTGGCGCGCGGGCCTTCCCGTTCCAGACCAGTGAAGGATGTGATTGAGGAAATCAAGCGTTGGCTTAGCCAGGGATATCAGGAACTGGTACTGACCGGGGTGAATCTGGCGGCCTATCAGCCGGGATTGGAGATGGTGCTGGACCGGATTAATGAGCTGCCGGGCACTTTCCGTATCCGGTTATCCTCGTTGGAACCGCAATACTTGACCGGGGACCTAATGGAGCGCTTGCTGATCTGCCAGTCCTGGTGCTGTCCCCATCTGCATGTGCCCATTCAAAGTGGTGCTGACAGGATGCTTAAAGCCATGAACCGGCCTCTCACCAATGCAAACCTGCGGAAGAAGCTTTTGGCCTTGAAAACCAACTGGTCTGGGTTGACCCTGACGGCGGACATGATCGTTGGTTTCCCCGGGGAAAGTGACGATGATTTCAATGAATCGATGACTTTGGCGCGGCAATTGGGCCTTGCCAAAATTCATGTGTTTCCTTTTTCATCCCGGCCGGACACAGGTGCAGCAGCCATGCCCCATCAGGTGGCGTCGCGTGTGATCACGCAGCGGGCCAAAGCCATGAGGCAATTGTCACATGAGTTGAGCGCCCGCCATCAGGCCGCCATGGTCGGCCGGCCGGCGATGGTGCTTTTGGAACATCAGGAAAAAGACGGCTATTGGAGCGGCACCACCGGCGAATACGACCGGGCCATGGTTGAAACCAAGGGCCGGCCGGGCCAATTGACCGCGGTCTTCATCAAGGCTGTGCACCAACAGGTCCTGATGGCCCAGGCCCTGTAAGACGGCATTAGATTCCGTGCTTCCAAGGTAGTCGCATTCAGCGAAGATAAATTCCCATTGTAGGGGCGGGTTTAAAACCCGCCCCTACAGCGGCTTTGCGCAAGACAAAATTTTTATTCCGGCCCGCCGGTTTAAAAAGGAGCCCCTATGCACCGTATAAGACAATGGTTGAAAAGCCTGAGCAAAAACCGCATGGCCCTGCTCATTGCCCTGGTGGTGGGCGGCATCTTTGCGGTTTTGCATTATTTCGATTTCAGCCAGTCCTTTGAAGGCAAGTTCATTGATGCCCGCTTTATTCTTCGCTCGCCGGTCGGGCCTTATCCTGACGACAAGATCATCATTGTGGCCATAGATGACCAGTCCCTGGAGGACCTCAAGGTGCGCTGGCCCTGGCCACGGACCATGTTTGCCAAGGCGATAGATAATCTTTCCCAGGCCGGCGCCCATGTCATTGCCTTTGACTTGATCTTTTCTGAACCGAGCCAAGCCGAATTGAAACAGCAGGACCGGGTGTTGGGGGATGCCATTGAGCGTTCCAAAGCCTGGATTGTTTTGGGCAGCAAGTTTTACACCCGGCGGACCAATCAGGAAGTCAAGACCGGCTACATCAAGGCCATCCCAGCCATTGATGAACGTAAGACCCATGTGGGGTTTGTCAATCTCTGGGCTGATGATGACGGCGTCATTCGCCATGCGGGGCTCCTGAAAAAATTTCAAAATCAACTCTATCAATCTTTTGCGCTCAAAATCGTGGCGCGGTATTTAAAAATTGACGCGCCCTCTCTGGAATTGGGCCCGACAGACCTGAACTACGGCGGACTGGCCATTCCGGTGGAGGAAGGCGCACGGATGCTTATCAATTACCGCGGCGGCTCGGGCCGTTTCAAGACCATCTCTTACGAAAACATTGTCAATCGTGATATTTTTAAGGGCTTGAAAGAAACCGGGCTCTTTAAAGGCAAAATCGTGCTGATCGGCCCCACCTTTGCGGAAGCCCAGGATTTGCATGTGACGCCTTATTACCGGGCCTTCAATTCCGGCGGACAGGGCACAGGAACCTTGGGGCTCATGCCCGGCGTGGAAATTCATGCCAATGTACTTGACACTATTTTGAGTCACCATTTTCTCAGACCTTCCCCCCAGGCGCTAAATTATGTGATGCTCTTTTTCCTTGCCTGGCTGGTGGCCATGACCACCATTCGCTTAAAACCGTGGAAAGGCCTGTTGGTGCTGTTTTTGTTCGTGGTGATCTACAGCATTGTTGCGGCTGTGATTTTTGTGCAAACCAAAGTATTAATTCCCGCCTTGATCCCGCTGCTTACCATGGCGGCGGCCTATGTGCTGGTCATGGTGGTCCGGCTGATTACGGAGGAATACCAAAACCGCCGCATCAAGGCCATGTTTTCCCGCTATGTGTCCCCCAAGGTGGTGGACCAGTTGGTTCACAATCCCCTGGAGGAACTGCGCCTGGGCGGCAACAAGCAGGTGGTGACCGTGCTTTTTTCCGACATCCGCGGGTTTACCACCATGTCGGAACAATTGCCTCCCGAACAAGTGGTGGAGCGGCTTAATGAGTATTTTCAGGTCTGGACGGATATGATCTTCAAGTATGACGGCATGGTGGACAAGTTCATCGGAGACGCGGTCATGGCCATCTTCGGCGCGCCCGTGGCTCACAAGGATGATCCCGTCCGGGCAGTCAAGTGCGCCCTGGAGATGATGTCAGCTTTGGAAAAAATGCAGGCCCGCTGGCAGGCGGAGGGCAAAGTGCCCATCAAAATCGGCATTGGCATAAATACAGGGGAAGCGATTGTGGGCAACATGGGCTCCGAACAGGCCATGGGTTATACGGTCATCGGCGATACGGTTAATGTGGCCTCCCGTCTGGAAAGCAAGACCAAGGAATTGGGCGAGACCATTTTGATTTCTTCCTCCACCTACACAGCGGTCAAGTCATGGGTGGAGGCTGTGGAGTTTGATGAAGTAACGGTCAAAGGCAAATCGCAGGCGCTCTCGGTCTTTGGCGTTAAGGGCTTGAAAACCCATGGTCCAGCAAATAATTGACAAGCCCCAAGGCCTATACTAAACTGATAAGATCAATTCTTTTGAGGTGACCATGACCAAAAAAGCACGATGCTTTTCCTTGTTGTGGCTTGTTCCTTTCCTGCTGGTTCTGGCTGCGGACCTCCAGGCGGCCTCTCCCGATCAACCGTCCTCCAGTTTGTTAACAAATACCAATTCCTATGCCGCCCCTTCCCGGCCGGCACAGCGTAAGGACCCGGGCACGGCCATTGCCCTGGCCACTTTTCCGGGCATTGTCATCCAAGGATCCGGTCATTTTTATGCCGGCCGTCCGGTGACCGGCGCCATTCGATTGCACGCCCGACGTATCGGCCCCAGCGACG
>CAYVTN010000018.1:0-5895 GCA_964454395.1 uncultured bacterium
ACCGTCGCTGCGATCCGGCCGGGTAAAGGTGGTATACGCATAGGCTTGGCCCAGAATTCTCACCTGCTGGGCTGGCACTTTTATTTGCAATCGTGCAGTTTGCAAGCGCTCTTGTTCAGAAGGTACATCAGGCACCAGCTGCCATTGACCGTCCTTAAGCTGAATGGCTTGATAGGTAAGACCGTAGGGCTTACCATAGATGGCCTGTAAAATAATTTGGCTCGAACCATCAGGCAAAGGCACATGGGCTTCAGCCACGAAATAAGGCGTAAAAGGTCGACCAAGGCGGGGCCGGATGAAGGAATCCGTGTCTTCCACTGGTGGCAGGTCGTCATATATTTTGACGAAACTTTTATAAGGCGCATAGGTCTGATAACGCGGGTCGTCGTGATTAAGAAAATGCTCAATCAAGGCTTTTTGCACCCAGGGACCGTCGCTGGAACCGTGCAATGCGGAAAAATCAAACATCAGATCAGCATAACGGCTGAGTTGTTTAATATCCTCCCATGTGCCCAGATCAGGACTGACTTTTTTCAAATCAATGGGTGAATACCCATTGTCCACATCAGAAGGGTAAAATGGAGCCAGATGGATCATTTTGAGTTTTAAACGCTTGGCCATTTTTAACAGTACTTGCAAAGGCAATAAATTGCCATGAGTATCCACAAAAGAATTGCCGTAAACCATGGTCAAAAGATCAGCCTGGGAAAAGCGGCGCAGGTGCTGCAGTTTGGCCCATTGCGCCGGCGTCAATTGGCTGCGAAAGGTCTTGACCGCGGCGATCAGCTCATCCACCAAGGTGCCGGTCTTATCCCCATAAAAGGAACTCAGTTGACTGATCATGGCTGATCGAAATTGATATTGCGCCTGTTCTGCCTGAAGCACGGCAGGAGATGGGTGACCTTCCGCCGGACCAAGGGCCGTGGCCTTTTCTCGCTCCCTCAACATGACGGAGGCCGCCGGGGCTGATCCCGCGATTTTTTCTGCGGCCATGGCCGGAACCGCGGCCGCCTGGTCTCTCCAGGGCCAAAACAACCTCAGGATAATCACGGCTATACCCATGGTAAGTATGGCCTGCGGCGACACCAAAGACAACAGATAAGCCCAAGGCGCATGGCGGCCTGCATAAGCCGCTGCCAGGGCGGTGAGCCAAAACCAGGGCTGTCTGACATCAAAAAGCCGGGAAGCCATTGGCTCGAGGTTGGCTGACAGTTTCTGCAAAAAGGCTTGATCAGGTTTCCCGAATACCGCCACGTCCAAGGCCGGCAGGCGGGAAAAAACCGCATCAGACCTGGCCCTGAGCATGGTTTTGGCTTTCCGGGAAACAGTGCCGCCCATGGCGGTCAGTACTTGCAAGGAGCGCGCCGGATGTTTTAGCATCACGCGGTACAAGCGGACGCCCTTGGGCCAGGCCACGGTTGAGGCCGGCTCACTCCATGTCTGCCCTTCTTCCTGCAGCCAGGTCTGCAGCGCTGCCGATTGCTTGCTGTCCATTTGTCCTGACTGATAGCGCCCCGCTGCCCCCAGGAGCAAGGCCATGACGCGCCTGCTCCAGGGCGACTGCAACCATACCGGCAGGGCAAAAAAGTGCTCGTTTTTTTTCAACAGCCTTTCCAGGGCCACGGGTTTGCCCTGGAGCAGGCTGAAGTAAGGATTGAGGCGGCCATAGTCACTCACGCGAGGCTTGACGGCCAGGTAGCCAATATGGTGCGCTTTAAAGTAATCCAGGATTCCAGGCGTGTGAAAGCCTCCGGTGATCATCACGGCCAGGGATTGGTGCTGTTGCTCCATGGCGGTCACCATATTCCGGGCCAGAGCCAGGCTGCGTGCTTCGGTCAATTGATAAAAATCCCGGGCCTGGTCCAACTTCACATCCAGTTCATAGAGATCGGGGCCCATAAATTCCAGAGATGGCAGCTGCGTGTTTTTCAGCTCCGGTTGCATTCGGGCGAGGAAAGCCATGAATGCTTTTATCCTGAATTGATCCCGGCGCTTTAAAAAACGGGCAAGCTCTTCGGGCGTGGCCGATATGTTTAATATCTTTTCCATAAGATTGACCCGGGCCAGTTGTTGTTGCAATTGCCGGGCCGGCGCGCTTTGGGTAAGACGCTGTTCGATAAGCGCCACCAGGTGGTCCATGGCCTTGGTCAAGTCATCAGGGTTGTTGTTTTTCTTTTTCCCCGTGATGGTGGGAGGTATGGCCACTCCCAGACGTTCCGCCCATTGCCGCACGTTTATCACATAAGCCGGCCACTCCAGATCGCCCTTATGAAAAGATTGGCATAGGTTGTCAAAATCCATTAGCCGCCGGTTATAAAGAGATGGCTTGAGGTCATTTAAAATCTGGCGCAGGTCGAGCAACAGGCCCTGGGTGTCGGCATTGAGAAAAGCATGAATTTTTTTAAGGCTCCGGTTGTAAAGGGCTTGGTTTTCAATCCCCACAATGGACAAGGGCTCCTGGTTGTTGAGGGCGGCATACTCGGCGCCTGTCAATTTGCCTTGGCCCAAAAAATAAGAGGCTACTTGCGCGAGTTGGGATTTGATGGGAAAACGCCGCAGGTGATCAATCTTAACCGGGCCCGTGGCCCCTTCCTGTCCAATAAGCTTCAGATGATTCCTGCGGTTCAAGTCTTTTATAATAGCGGCAATGTTTTTCTGCACCTCTTCATTGCAATGGAGATCTTCCAGGACAATTACTGTTTGCGATCCTCCCTTATAGGAGGCATCGACAATGCCTTTGTCCTTGGGAACAGCAATGGGATGTCCGAGATAAACCAAGGAAGTCCGGCTGGTATACGGTTTGTAATTGCTTATTTCGAACGCAAAACTAAGAAGTGGGCACAGGAAGGAGAGGCCACAAAGAAAGGCCAAAACTTTAACAAAACCCTTATTTCTAAACATAATCCATCGAGTCATGCGATCATCTCGAAATTATTTTGTTAAATGTTATAGATATATTTAGATAGAAATTTAAATTAATATTACTCTAACCATACCATAATAAAAGATAATTACAAAATCATTTTACAAATAAAATGCCTGGAATAAATAATTATTTCTTGATGAGTTTCAATAAAGTACAGCAACCAACATCCATTGTCAAATTCCGAATCAGCTTTTAGGCACAAAGGTAGTTATGAAAAATAGGCTCACTAAATATCCCATCACCTATGCGGACATAGGAGGCCCACCTTGGGCCCATTTTCTTTTCCGGGCTTAATTTGGGACTCGACTCGCGCCGACCGCGAGGACTCCCCTCTGTCCCCTTCGCAAACCTTTGGGAGTAGAGGTGATGCTCTGCGGTCTTCTCAACCCCTAGCGGCAGGAAACGTGTCCAAAGCCCGAAAAGGAAAATGGGCCCAAGGTGGGCTGCCAAATAAACATCAGACAATGGATTTAGGGCAAGGCCCGGCAGAAGACATCTTAGCTACGGCAAAAGGTATGGTGAAATAAAGGCTACAGAACTGCCAAACAAGCCTAAAGTAGCTTCGGACTACAACAGGTTTGACATGAGGCTGAAAGGACCGGCCGGGGCCGGTCCTTTCAGAAAGGATGGCAATGGTTTTTGACGCCCGGCAAGTTCAGGCCACGGGAATGACTTTGGCCTTGGCTTCCTCCGCCTTGGGCAGAATCACTTCCAAAACACCGTTTTCAAATCTTGCTTTAATCTCATCAGCTTTAATTGCATTATGTAGAGCGAAGGTTCTGGAAAAGGAACCGTATATTCTCTCGGTCTGATGGTTTTTGTCTTGCTGTTCTGTTTTGGCATCCTGCTTTTCTCCTTCGATGGAAAGGCTGTTCTTTTCCAAATTGATTTTGATGTCTTCCTTTTTAACGCCCGCCAGTTCCATTTCAATTTTGAAATGGTCCTGTGCTTCCACCACATCGGTGCGAGGGGTCCAACTTACGGTCTGCCGTCCGGGTTGGTCTCCAGGCATGGCCTGATTGATCGTGCTGAGCAAGCTTTCCATTTCCTGCTCCCATTGCTTCAATCCTGATACACTCGGGCATTGTACTAAAGTCATTGGTAGTTCCTCCTTGGTTTTTAAAAAGTTGTTTTTCTATAAAGCAGGGATCATGCCAACTTCTGTCGGCGTAATATTCCAATTGGATTTTAAGGATTTTATTTTAAAAAAAGCATTCAGGTATGTCATCAGGGCAGGACTAATGATCCAAAGTAATACAGTCTTTATTTCATTTTGAATCGTCGCGGGCAGGCTCACGAATGGATAGCTTGCCCATAATGTTCACTAATAATATAATGTTCACCAAATAGTGAACGTTATGGGCAAAGCGGGCAAGGGCAAGAATATATTCGCCGATAAGGCAACACTGATTCTCCGTAAGATGCTCTAGTCTGAATTATCTACGCGTCCCGCGTAAATAATTCAGACAGAGACTCTAAGCTGTTTTAACCAACGGCATGTCCTGGGCAGGCGTGGTGACCGGCCCGATGTTATAGGCCTTGACCAGGATGTCCAACACCGACGGGGTCACAAACGCCGGCAAGGTAGGACCGAGCTTGATATTTTTAATACCCAGATGGAGCAGGGTTAACAGAATGGTTACGGCTTTTTGCTCATACCAGGAAAGTAGGAAGGTCAAGGGCAGGCCATTAACATCAGTGCCAAAGGCTTCGGCCAGGGCGCCCGCAATTTTAATCGCCGAGTAAGCATCATTACACTGGCCAATATCCAGCAGACGCGGGATGCCACCGATATCACCGAATTCCAATTTATTAAATCTATACTTGCCGCAAGCCAACGTGAGAATCACGCTGTCCGGCGAGGCGGCCAGAGCGGCATCCGTATAGTAATTGCGCCCTGATTTGGCGCCGTCACAGCCGCCGATAAGATAAAAATGCTTGATTTTGCCCTGCTTGACCGCTTCCACCACTTTATCCGCCACGTTCAGCACGGCATGGTGGCCAAAGCCGATGGTAATGCGTTTTTCTTCCTCGTCTTGTTCAAATCCAGGCGCAGCCAAGGCGGCTTCCATGACCGCTGTGAAATCCTTGTTCACAATATGGGTGACCCCGGGCCAGCCCACCATGCCGGTGGTAAAGATGCGGCCACGATAAGTGTCCTTGGGGCGCTGAATGCAGTTGGTGGTCATTAAAATCGCACCCGGGAAGGCCTCGAATTCCCGGCGCTGATCCTGCCAGGCGCCGCCATAATTGCCCGCGAGGTGCTTAAATTTCTTCAATCCCGGATAGGCATTGGCCGGCAGCATCTCGCCGTGGGTGTAAATGTTAATACCCTTGCCTTCGGTCTGTTGCAACAATAATTCCAAATCTTTTAAATCATGGCCGGAGACCAGAATAGCCTTGCCGGCCTTGGCCGTGACGGCTACTCGGGTGGGTTCAGGATGGCCGTAAGCGCTGGTATTGGCCTCATCGAGCAAGGCCATGACCTTGAGGTTGAGCTCACCCGTTTCCAGACTCTTGGCCAGCAGGTCGTTGCTGTCCGTGGGATCGCCTGCCAAATAGGCCAGCAACTCATGAAATTTAGCCAAAAGCGTCTCGTCTCTTTTGCCTAAAATCAAGGCATGATCAGCATAAGCCGCCGCGCCCCTTAAGCCGTAATTGATCAATTCCTGCAAACCGGCTATGTCTTTGCCATAGCGCTCTTGACGGCTGACAATGCCAATGGCCTGGGCTTGACGGCGCAGCTCTTCCCGGTCCTGGCCAGGAACCAGCGTGACTGCCCCGGGCCAATCCTGGGCCTGGGAGCGCACCATGGTCTTCGCTTTTTCCCTCACAGCCACAGCATCGCGAATAAGCGCTTCAATCCGATTGGCGTCAAAATCCACGTTGGTCACCGTAGCAAAAAGAGCTTCCAGGACAAAGGTGTCCGTCTCGGCATCGGTTTGCCCTTCACGTCTGGCCTGATGGGC
>CAYVTN010000018.1:5905-18227 GCA_964454395.1 uncultured bacterium
TCCTGCAGGTCAGCGGTTTCCTGGTCCTTGCCGCAATTGCCGGCCACCGTGCATCCTCCGTTTACGGTCTGCTCACACTGGTAACAAAACATTTTTTGCCTCCTTAAAATAATATAATGGTTACTTCTATGCCGGCGAAACCGGAATAAAAAATCTTTCTCACGCAAAGCCCGCAAAGCCGCAAAGAAAGAAAAAGCAAAGGATGGTTAAAGGTTTTTTAATCCCCAAAAAGGGTTTAATCTTTCCTTTGCGGCTTTGCGGGCTTTGCGTGAGAAAAATCTTTATTATGAATCTTTTAAAAATTATCTACGAAAAAACGTAGATGTTGGAAATACAGAATCTAACTCAACATCTCCCCCCGCACGCTGATGTTTACTTCGGCCAGGGGAATTATTTTTCCGGATTGTTTGATGGCTTGTTTGACCAATTGTGCCAAGCCAAAACAACAGGGCACTTCCATATGCACGACAGTGATGGAGCGGATGGTGTTTTGGCTGAACAAGACCGTCAGCTTGTCCGTATAATGGGCGCTGTCGTCAAGCTTGGGACAGCCCATGATCGGCACCTTGCCCGCCAGGAAATCCGCGTGAAAATTGGCATAACTCATGGGCACGCAGTCGGCCGCGATGAGCAGGTCCGCATCCTTGAAATAAGGGGCGTTGACAGGCACCAACATGAGCTGTATTGGCCAGGTCTTTAATTGTGAGGGTTGACGCCCGGCGGGTGATGGTGAAGGCTGAGTTCCCCCGACCTCCGGCTGGACCAAATTCATTACCCGCGATCCTGGACAACTGCTTGACATGGGTCTTTCCTCCTCTTCGATATATTTAGGTACCTCAATGCCTTTTTTATGTAAAATCTTAATGGCTTCCTGGTAATAAGTTTGCGCCCCATGAGCTTTCAGATGATCCAGGTGGGCACGGACTGTATTCATCCCTTTGGGAATCATCTGGTCCATGACCCGGGCCTCGTCATAGGGCTCTGCTTCCCTTTGCTCCAGGGAAATGGCGCCCTGGGGACAATAACCCAGACAGGCGCCCAGCCCGTCGCAAAACAAGTCGCTGATCAGCCGCGCTTTTTGATCGATAATTTGCAAGGCCCCTTCCATGCAATTGGGCACGCACAGGCCGCAGCCATTGCATTTATTTTCATCAATCTTAATGATCTGTCTCTGATCTTTGGCCATCACTTAATGACTCCTTTCCAATTGCTCCATCCCTGACTGCGAGGCAAAGGCTTGTAATGAGGTCGTTTTTAAATGGTTGATTAAAGCTTTTTCATGTTCACGAAAGACCGGGCCCAAAGGACAGCGCCCTGTGCATATGGGCTGGCCCAAGAGGCACAACGTGGTATTAATGGCGCCTTCAATGGCTGTATAGATGTCGTAAAGAGAAAGATCTTCCGCTGAACGCTGAAGATAAAAGCCGCCGTTGGGGCCCCGTTTGCTGCCGACAAACCCATGGTGCTCCAGCCGTTGCATGACTTTGGCCAAATGCGCTTCCGATACCTTCATCGCATTGGCCATGGCCCGGGTCGTGGATCCTGGTGGGCCTTTTTTTATTAAAGCCAAATAAGCCAATGCATGCAGGCCCAATGATGCGGCTTCTGAAATTTTTATGAGTCCAGGCACGGCGTCCTCCTTGTTTAGGTATTCTTATACCACAATACCATATTATGTCAATATCTTTTTGTTTTTTTCTGAGTGATTTTATTTTTTTTCCGTAACTGACTATAAGGTGATTTATGCTACTATAAGTAAAGATGGGCTTATTCACCATAGACAAGCGGGGAGTATTGCATGCCAACGTCTTGCTTTCATGGAGTTTTTAAACCCTATCTGGCGCCGGCCGCTGGACCTGCCTTTTTAGTCGACCACAGCGGTTCGTTGGTGATATGGAATCCAGCCTTGGAGCAGCTCTTGGGTTATGATCATGACCATTTCCCTGCCGCCACCTTGCAGGAGTTGTGTCCCCAGATGGCTGACCGGTGGCTGTCCGGGCAGCGCCAATCCTCCCCTGTCTCCCAGATAAGCCTGGCACTTAAATCCAGTTCACAAACCTTCATTGAAAAAACCTTTATCGTGATCGCCTTGGAAGTGGACGACGGCGGCTGCCTTTTTTACTGTCATAATCCGCTCACTGGGCGGGACAATCTTTACAAGCCCCTGTTCCATTCCCTGAAATTCGGCTTTGTCCTGCATGAGATGATTTACGACCAACAGGGCAAGCCCGTGGACTGCCGTTATCTGGAAACCAACCCCATGTTCTGCACCTTGACCGGTCTGACCGATCCTGTGGGCAAAACCGTAAAGACCCTGCTGCCCAACTTGGAGCAGGAATGGATCGATCAGTTTCAAAGATGTCTGACCATTGATAAGACCATTCATTATGAAAATTATGTGGCCGATTTGGACGGCTGGTATGATGCCATTGCCTATAAAGTCAGTGGCCATCAATTCGCGGTGACTATCACCAACAGGACGGTACATAAACAAAATGAGGAACTGGCCCTGGTCCAAAAAGAAGTGGCCCTGGCCTACAACCATATGGCCACGGTTCAGACCTATCTCAACCAGGTGCTGGAGATCTTAACCCGCCTGCCTCACCTGCACTTGGGCTGTATTTACAAAGTCGGGGAGAAAAATAATTTAATTCTCGCGGCCTACGGGGATTCAAACCAGGATTGGAATAAAGCTGTCGCCGGTTACAGCCATGATACCCCGCAGGCGCAATTGGTCAAAAAAGGCAAACCGCTTTATTTTTCCAGGCAGGATCTGGTGGACAGCGCACCTTTCCCACACGGTAAGGAATCTATTAAAAGCATGGCCATGATTCCGGTGGTGTCGGATCGAAAAGCCACGGCCTGCCTGATCCTGTCGTCACGGACATTGGCGTCTTTTCCCCGCTATCGCCGTACCATATTGGAAACGGTTGCCAAAGATATCGGCCACTTCCTGGCCAGGCTTTCTGCCTTGGAAGCACTGCACCACAGTGAAAAAGAACGTCAAGGCTTGATGGAGGCTGCCGAGCTGGCGCTTATCGAATGGAACATCAAGGAAAACACCGTCACTTACAGCCCGAGTTGGCTAAGGCTGCTGGGTTGGGATGAGCAGGAACTGGACAATGAATACCGCAGCTTTATATCCCTTATCCATCCCCAGGATATTAAGCGTTTTAATAAAAACATGGACGATCACCTTAGCGGCCGTAAGGAACGCTTTGAATGCGAATGCCGCTTCAAAGCCAGCAACGGCCTTTATAAATGGATGCTCTATCGCGCCAAAGTCACTCAATGGGATAAGGACCACCATCCCCTGCGTCTGACCGGAACCCAAATGGACATCGCCGACATCAAGCGGGCCCAGGAAGTGGTCAAAACCAGTGAAGAGCGTATGAATCTGGCCTTAAAAGGTGGCGATTTGGGTCTTTGGGACTGGAATATCACCAGCGGTTACAGTTTTTTCAGTGACCGTGTTTACTTGATGGCCGATCTTGATCCCAATGCCGGCCCCCTCACCATGGCTCAATGGATGACCTTTATCCATCCTGACGATTTGGGCAACTTCAATTCCACCCTGCAGGAACACCTGCTTGGTCATCTTCCTTACTTCAACAATGAATTTCGCATTCTGACCAAATCAGGCCAAATGAGATGGATTCTGGCCCAGGGAAAAATTGTGGATTACACGGCTGACGGCAAACCCTGCCGCCTGGCCGGCACATTCCTGGACATTTCGGAGATTAAAGCCCGGGACAGCAAAATTTTGGAACTCAACCTCCGTTTCCTGAAGTTGTTTCAGAACAATCCCATTCCCATGCTGCTTTCCAAGTTCGATGAGAACATCATCATTGATGCCAACGACAATTTCTTTCAGACCTTCAACCTCAACCGCCTTCAAACCATCGGCAAGAGCTGGGAGCAGCTGCAATTGTTCGCCCCTGACGACCACCAGGCGCTGATTAAGGATTTAAAGCAAAATGGTTATTTGCACAACTATGAGATCAAAGCCCGTACTCGTACAGGCCAAACCCTGCATGGCCTGCTCAGCGCCGACCTGATCACCTCCAACAACGAAGAGTGCATCCTGATCAGTTTCGTGGATTACACCGATCGCAAATTGGCGGACATGGCGCTTAAACTGGAGCGGGACAAGTTTCAAACCTTTTTGGACGTGGTCAATGTCATTATTGTGGCGCTCGACAAAAACGGATCCATCCAGTTTATCAACCGTCGCGGACTGGAGATGTTGGGTTATACCAGCGGCGACCTGACCGGCCAAAATTGGTTTGAATGCTGCATTCCCGAGGAGAGCCGCCCCCTTCTGAAAACCGTCTTCAAACAAATCATCAGTGGGACCGGTGTGTTCCATGATCAATTTGAGAGCGACATCATTACCAAAACCGGAGAACGCCGCATCATTGCGTGGAAAAACACCGTATTGAAGGATCATGCCTGCCTTCCCTATGCTTCCCTTAGTTCAGGAGAGGATATTACTGAACGCAAGCGGGCCGAGGAAGCTCTGCGCCTCAGCGAAGAACGCAAAGAATTGGCCATTTGGAGTGGCAATATCGGACTATGGGATTGGGATATTGCGTCCAATAACATTTTTGTTAATGAACAATGGCAAAACATGGTTAATCACCATCCTCCTGAAGGTATGCTGAACTACGAGACCGTCAAGGATCTTTTTCACAGTGAGGATTGGAAAATCATGGAGGACCAGATCCGCCAAAACCTCAACGGCCAAAGCCCGTTCCTGAAAGTGGAAGCCCGGCTGAAGGTCAGCTCCGAGGAATGGCGCTGGTTCAGCATCCGCGGCCGGGTGGTGGCCCGCAGTGAGTTTGGCGAGCCCCTGCGTATGGCCGGAACCCAGGTGGATGTGACCGAGAAAAAACTGGTGGAAAATAATTTGATTCTGGCCAAGGAAGAAGTGGAGGCGGCTAATCTGGAATTGGAACAGGCTATCGCCCATGCCAAAAAGTTGGCCAAGGAAGCCGAAGCCGCCAATATCGCCAAAAGCGAATTTTTAGCCAATATCAGCCATGAGATCCGCACGCCCATGAACGGTATTGTGGGCTTCACGGAAATGCTCCTGGAAACCAAGCTTACCATTGATCAACGTCATTTCCTGGAGAGCATCCTGAACAGTGCCGAAGCCCTGATGCATTTGATTAATGACATCCTGGACTTGTCCAAAATTGAATCAGGCCAGGTGGACCTGGAGGCGATTCCTTTCAACCTGGAGAGCTTGATTTACGATTGCCTGGACTTGATCCAGGCCAAAGCCGGGGACAAGGCTGTGGAATTTCAATGTGACCTGGACAACTTCCCTCGACAATTCATGGGCGACCCCACCCGTCTGCGCCAGGTTCTGACCAATTTGCTCGACAATGCCGTCAAATTCACCCATCAGGGCGAGATCAGTGTCTCCGCTCACGTGGTTAAAGATGAAGGCGACCAAGTACTGTTGCATTTTGTGGTTCACGATACGGGCATCGGTATCCCCGAAAACAAGTTGGAAACCATCTTCGATCCCTTCACTCAGGTGGACGGCTCCATCAACCGGCTTTATGGCGGCACTGGGTTGGGGTTGACCATTTGCCAAAAACTGATCCATCTCATGCAGGGCCAGCTCAAAGTGGACACCGTGCTCAACCAGGGCACGGATTTCACGTTTACCCTATGGTTGAAACACCGCGAGGGCAAGATCCTCTCCGAGCCACCTTCCTTGGGCTCTCTCAAAGTCTTGGTTGTGGAGGCTAATCCCAACAGTATGCGCATCCTGAAGAAAACCCTCATTCAGTTGGGATTGCATCCTGATGGCGCCCTGAACCATCAGGATGCGGCCCGCCATCTGGGCGAAGATCGTGCTTATGATGCCATTCTGTTGGACAGTCATTTTCTGGAGCTTATCCCGGCCCGTAAGGACAGAACGAATGGCCGGCATGGACCCCGGTACTTTGCCTTGCTTAACAATTTTGAACGCAATAAAATCCGGGATCAGCAATACGACCTCAGCGGCATTCTGATCAAGCCGGTGCGGCCCAGGGTACTTCTCACTCAACTACGGAAGCTCTCGGCCGTCGAGCCGGCGCCGGGCGCCGTTGAATCCAAGCCTATAGCCGTAGCCGGTAACGGGCTCTCCATCCTGTTGGCGGAAGACAATGAAGCCAATCAAAAAATCACCTCCCTCATGCTGCAGCGCTTGGGGCATCAAACCGACATTGCCGCCAACGGACAGCAGGCGCTGGAGCTGGCCGCCTCCAAAAATTACGATTTAATTTTCATGGATATGCAAATGCCGGATATGGATGGCTTAAGCGCCACCAGGGAGCTGCGCCGTCAGGGTTGCCTTACCCCCATCATCGCTCTGACCGCCAACGCCATGGAGCATGATCGCCAGCGCTGCCTGGATGCCGGTATGAATGATTACTTGAGCAAACCCATCAAACAAAAACACCTGATCCAAATGATCCAACACCACACCACCTACAAGGATTCATCCTTGCTGGCTGAGAATATCAGGATCTTATTTATTCAGGATGACGAATACTTTCTGAAAATGTTCAATGATCAACTCAAGCGTCATTTGCCCAGCGCTTCCCTGAACATGACCTCCAACTTCGTACAGGCCTGTGTTTGGCTGGGAAGCTATCAGCCCGACCTCGTGATTATTGACCTGATGGCCAAGCAAGCCGATGCCCAGGCTCTGCTGGATTTTATCAAGGCCGAACCTCAATATCAGCGTCTTAAAATCGTGCTGCTTTATTCGCCGGAACACAACCGGCCCGAGGAACTGACCCGTTTCCAGGAACATTACCATGCCCTGCCGGTTTCCAAGGCCATTAATATCAAGCGCTTCATTACCATGATTCAGCAATTGGCGCAGAATAACTTTATTTCGCCTTCCGATATGGCGCCGGGACAATCCTCCTTGATCGAAGCCATCAGCAGTGAACTGGGGCTGGCCCCCAAAGACTATCATCAGGTGTTGGTCATTTTCACGGAAAAAACGGAACGTAAAGTGCAACTAATCCAGGAGGCCCTTGATCACCAAGATTATCAATCCATTGCCAATCATGCCCATTCCATCAAAGGCAGTGCGCTTTCGTTGCGGTTGTTTGCCATCGCCACTCCGGCCAAAAAGATTGAACGTCTGGCCAAGGCCCAACACATGGACCTCATCCCCGGCGAGCTGGAAACTCTGCAAAAAATGTATCAGAGCCTGAAAGACACGATTGAAAAAGACCCGGCGGTCAGGGATGAATAAAGCGGACCTTGACCTTTTCCATGGTGATCATGCCTTCCTTGATTAAAGGCTGCACTTCCGTCAGGAACGTTTCGATCGCTTCGGCCTGGTCCACGATCTCAATCACCAGGGGCAAGTCTTCCGAAAGCCTGAGCACCTTGGCGGCGTGCAGATGCTTGTGATGGCCAAACCCTAAAATTCCTTTGAGCACGGTGACGCCTTTGATGCCCCGGGTGCGCGCCAAATCCACTATTTTTTCAACCAAGGGATGATGGTCGGCCTTGTCCTCTTCCCCGATGAAAATCCTGCATAGTGCTGCTTCCTGCTCTTCCAGCATAACGCCTCCCTTTTTAACAAGATGGAATGATTTACGTCCTCCCGCCAAACATGCCTTTGATCCCCGTCTGCCAATCACGGCAGAGACGCCATGCATGGCGTCTCTGCTCAAATCCATTTACCCAGGGTTAATCCCAAAAAGAGAGCCAATAGACCGATGGCATTTTGCAGCCCCAAATTGCCCAAAGCCAGCCAAGTCTCCCCTTCCCGCAGCAACTGGCCGGTTTCGAACATAAAGGTGGAGAAGGTGGTAAAGGCACCCATAAATCCGGTTAATATCATCAACCGTGCTTCCGGTGTCATTTGCACCCGGTTCTCCGCCATGGACCAAACCAGTCCAAACAACAACGACCCAAAGAGGTTGACGCTAATAGTACCCCAAGGAAAAAGTCCGCCGCTCCAGCGCTGGACCCATCCCGCCAATCCATAGCGGCTCAACGTGCCCAAGGCGCCGCCCAAGGCGATCCATAGCAAATTCATAAGCTGCTCCTCTGCCAGGAGGCTGAACATTTAGTCGGCCGGCCTCCCACGCAATTAAAAATCGAGAATCGAAAACCGCCATTCTCTTGCAGTCGATTACCGATTGCTTGCCCCTTTGTTGTTGACGGGATCGATTCTCGCAGGTTACTTGCAGATTAATTGCTCATGATCCTGGTTTAAAATGCCGGTGATCCTGTCATTGGCACCATGGGTTTTGATTATGATGGCCGGCAGCCCGGCCGTCAACCCCAAAGCCGCTGATTTAACATTGCCAATCCTGTCCAAACCAGGTATGGTGGAGTCTGGACAATGAGCTCATCGTTGCTCAGGCCTCATGCTGTTTCAGGCTTTTTATCCAAGACTCGAGGAACTTGCCACCCCCATGTCTGAAGAAAAAGTGCGCCTTTCCAAATTAATGTCTGAAAAAAAACTCTGTTCCCGCCGGGAAGCCGACGCCTTTATCGAAAAAGGCTGGGTATTGGTGGATGGCCATCCGGTGACTACCCTGGGCATCAAAGTGTACCCCAGGCAGCAGATCGCTTTGGCACCTCAAGCCCACGCCGTGCTGGACCAACAGGCCACCATTATTCTCAATAAACCAGTGGGTTATGTTTCCGGTCAGGCGGAAAAAGGGTATTTGCCGGCGGTCGCCTTGATTACGCCTGATCGCCAGCTAAAAAGCGACCGGGCCCGAAGACCCTTTAAGCCCCAATGCTTAAAAGGCCTGGCCCCGGCCGGCCGTTTAGACATTGATTCTTACGGATTGTTGGTGCTAACTCAGGATGGCCGGGTGGCTAAGGCGTTGATCGGCAGCCGCAGTCTCATGGAAAAAGAATATCAAGTCAGGGTTGAGGGCACGATCACCGAGGAAAAATTGAAACATCTGCGCTTTGGGCTGACCCTGGACGGCCGGCCTTTAAAAAAGGCCGTGGTCATGGCCCGCAGCCAGGGACAGGTCACCTTTATCCTGAAAGAGGGCAAAAAACGGCAAATCCGCCGTATGTGCGAGGCTATGGATTTAAAAGTTGTACAGTTAAAACGGGTCAGAATCGGCAGAATCAAGCTGGGCCAGTTGCCGCTGGGCCAATGGCGTTATCTGGCTCCGAATGAACATTTCTAAGGTTACTTCATCACTATGGTAACCGCCTGGCTCCGGGCGGTTTCCCTGCCTTCCTTGTCCAGGGCCGACACTGCAAAGGACCAGACTCCCTTGGGCAGATGATCAATAAAAATAAAGTTTTTCTTTTGGGCCCGCGCGGACTGACGGGTCAGGCCTTTACCGTTTGGCCCGCTGCGATAGACATAATAACGCCGCC
Organism: uncultured bacterium; assembly: GCA_964454395.1. GTDB lineage: Bacteria > Oederibacteriota > JAAXVQ01 > JAAXVQ01 > JAUVAV01 > CAVQBK01. The sequence goes on from CAYVTN010000018.1 coordinate 15,287, forward strand.
ATAGCACTTCATCCACCCAGTAGATAAACAACTGGGAGCCTATGGTTTTATAACGGGGTTTGGGCGGCGGCTCATTGGAGCGGCTTAAAAGTTTGCTTAACTGGCTGTACCCCAAAGATAGGTTGTTCAAATCCATCTCACGCGCTTCCAGGTCCTTCTTCAATTTGACCACTTTTTGGTTCAAGTGCTCCTGCTGCTGGGCGGCCTCGCTTTGAACCTGGGTTAACTGAGTCTCAAGTCCATTGAAATGATGATAAATAAGAAAAGCCGCCAGAGTGCCTGTTAGCAACCCTGCCAACAGACCTGGGAGCACGCCGGGCCGGGGTTGGGACCACACAGCACTCCAGAGTCCCTTGGCCTGGTTGAGCCCGGCTTTGAAAAAGGCCCGGGCTGCTGCATTTTTTTGATGCCACCAGGATAATACTGCTTCTGGTTCGGAGGAGACGGGCCCTGCCAGATTGTGGGATAATTTATCAGCAGAAGGTAAGGCGGTTGCTTTGGTTTGGTTATCAGTGGCTTTTTTACGCCTTGGCCTGTCATCGGTTTCAGGCAGGTCTTCCGGCATGAGCGCGGCATCCGGTGTGGACTCCGGTTCCGCTGATTCAAACACATCCTCGTCCAGAGCCTCATCGGGCGCCGCCAATGCAGGCTGATTGAAAACAAACAAGGTAATTTGATTGGCTTTAAGGGCATCTATCAAGGACCGGACTTGGTCCCTTTGTTGACGGTTGGACAGTAATAAGGACCCGCCGCACCAGGGTTCGGGGTTGTCCATATCCAGGGCTTCCTTGGAAAGAAAGGCGCCGGGCCCAAGGGCATTGGGAGGCAAGTTTTTACCCGATGATTCCGTCATGATCATACCTCTGAAGCTTGGTTTGGTGGCCGGACGGGAGATAAAGCCAGCCTTTTTTCCTTTTTCTGCAGCTACGCCGATTTTGGTCCTTAGGACCGCATGGTCAGACACCGATACTCTTGCCAGGGACGATGGCTTTGTCTACACTTCTCTTTATTTCAAGCAAGCAGCTGTGGTACTATAACTATATCACTTTTTAGTTGGATTGCCAGTTGTTCTCCCCCTATCTTTTTAAGAAAAAGCGAGGCTCCCGGCATGCCTGCAGAAAACTTTGGCAAGGATCAGCAAGCTCAACAACCCCACCCAAAGATGCAAAGCCTCCTTTTCCAATGGTCCATGGAAACCTGCCCTATCGGCGTGGTTATTGTCAGCGATGAAGGTAAAGTGGTCTATGCCAACCCCAAATTTTCCAATCTCTGCGGCCAAGCCCGTGAAGACCTTTATATGGCCTCCCTGACCAGCTTGGCCTCCGAAGACAGCATTTCAGCAGCCCATCGCCAGCTTTGGCAGGCCTTGGTGGAACTTAAAAATCAAACCTTGGAACTGAACCTGACCGATGAAAAAGGCCGAAGCCAGTGGCACCGTGCCACCGTTTACAACTCTTTCCAGGATGAAGCCCAAACCAAGTATGCCATTGCCTATTTGGAAGATATTACGGAAAAGAAAGAAAATGAACAGACCATCGAGCATCTGGCCTTGTATGATCAGCTCACCGACCTGCCCAACCGGGCCATGTTCAACAGCCGTCTCAAGCTGGCCCTGAAGCAAGCGGAAAAAATCGGGGAAAAGGTGGCGGTCATTTTAATCGATTTGGACCGGTTTAAAACCATCAATGATACCCTGGGACACAACATTGGCGATGATTTTATCAAAATGGTGGGGCATCGCCTGTTCAATTGCCTCGACGAGAATGACATGCTGGCCCGCATGGGCGGGGATGAATTCATGATCATGCTGCCTGCCTTACATGATTTTAAAAACATTTTCAAGATCATTCAAAAATTGATGGATACCTTCAATGATCCCTTTCAATACAATCACCAACAACTGCACATCAAGGCCAGCATGGGCATCTCCATCTCTCCTGATGACGGCGATGATGCCCTGGCCTTGATCAAAAACGCGGACAGTGCGCTTTATGAAGCCAAATATTCAGGCAGGAATCATTATAAATTCTACACCGCCAAACTTAACGCCACGGCCTTTGAACAGCTGACGCTGGAGACCGCGCTGCGCCAGGCCCTTTACGGCAATCAATTCCTGGTTTATTATCAGCCCCAGGTGGATATCGCCAGTGGCAAAATCATCGGCATGGAGGCCTTGGTACGCTGGAAACACCCGGAAATGGGAATCGTGCCGCCTATTCAGTTTATTCCCCTGGCGGAGGAAACCGGTTTGATCGTCCCCTTGGGCAGCTGGGTCCTAAAAGCCGCCTGCGCCCAGACCGTGGTCTGGAAAAAAATGGGCTTTGACCATTTGCGTTTGGCGGTCAATCTTTCAGCTCGTCAGTTCCAGGAGCCGGAGCTGGTGGAAACCATTCTTAATATTTGTGCCGAAGTGGGCATGCCGCCCCAATCACTGGAGCTGGAAATCACAGAGAGCATTCTGATGAAGGACATCACCATTGCCATCATGATCCTGAAATGGCTTAACAAAAAAGGCATCCGCATGTCCATTGATGATTTTGGCACCGGCTATTCGTCCTTGTCCTATCTGAAAAAATTCCCGCTTAACAACCTTAAAATTGACCGGTCTTTTATCCGCGATTGCATCAATAACAAGGACGATGCCGCTATCATCAGTTGCATTGTCTCTATTGCCAATAACCTGCATCTTAAAATCATCGCCGAAGGGGTGGAAACCGAGGAGCAGCTCCGGTTTGTACGTAACATCGGCTGCCAACAATTTCAAGGTTATTACTTTTCGCCGCCTGTGCCTGCTGAAGAATTTACGGCCATGCTTCGAAACAACAAATCCATTCCTCCTGCCTGAGTGCAGTGTTTCTTAAATGAAGTTGCTCAACGGATAGGGCCATTTTTCTTTTTCGGGCTATGAATCGGTCAATAGGCCTCTTCCGGCCGCCACCGG
>CAYVTN010000019.1:0-18194 GCA_964454395.1 uncultured bacterium
CAGTTATTAATGGAGACGCAACATACATAAGGTTTTTAATGATTTTAAGTCCGATAGACTCCTAGGAGCCTGATTTTTAATTTTCCCATCGGGAAAAATTTAAAACAGCAAGGTTGCTGAAAAACCCCATGGTTCAGCCTATCCGGCCTGGACATGGAAAAAGGAAGGCCTAATGGATAATAATACCTTTGTTCGGCTGCCGTTGTCATCTTTATCGGTGTACGTCAATGGAAACCAACCGTTTTGGTTCGTGCCCAGTCCGGCAGGGGACACCTATTTACAGGCCAAGGGACACGCTTCCGGGACTGTCCACACCCTGGCAGAGACCGTGGAGGTCGAGGCTCTGGAACAAGCCATTAATCCCGGGCCGGTCGAGTCTTATGAGGGCCGGGCCAAGCAGCCCCTTACACAGCTTACTGAATTATGGATTCATCTTACCGATAACTGCAACCTCAGCTGCAAGCATTGTTTGTTCAGTTGCCGGCCGGAAACCGAGGCTCGGCAACTGGCCTTGGAAGATGTTAAAAAATGGATCGAACAGGCCTACAGCCTGGGCACGCGGCTGGTGATTTTCACCGGCGGCGAACCTTTTGTTTATCCTGATTTTTTAGTCCTGCTGACCTGGTGCCTGGCCATGCCGGACCTGCATGTGGCTGTACTCACCAATGGATTGTTGCTGAGCGTCCATTTGGAACAGTTGGCTGCCTTGGATCAGTCACGGCTGCATTTTCAAATCAGCCTGGACGGCTTGCAGCAACACCATGAGGCATTGCGCGGTCTTGACACTTATGGCAGGACCATGAAAGCTGTATCAACTGCCTTGGCCCGGGGGCTGTCCTGCAGCACGGTCATGGCCATTAATGCTGTTAATATGGACGCCATGGCCGCCATGGTGGAGGCCATGGCCGGCCATGGCATTAAAACCATGCATTGGATGTGGCATTTTCAGGCCGGTCAGGGCCGGGATATGGTCCTGCCGGAAAGCACGCGCTTGATTGATAACTTTAAAAAAGCGGCTGACCGGGCCAAAGCCCTGGGCGTGACTATTGACAATCTGGAAGCCTTGCGTTCCCAGCTTTTTTCTCCCATTGGTACCCGTTTTGACCTGACCAATGCCGGCTGGGAATCATTATGCATCGGACCTGACGGGCATGTCTATCCCACGCCTGCCCTGATGGGCAGGGAAGACTTTGACTGCGGCTGCCTTGAACACGGCCTGGAAGACCTGTGGCGGCACAGCCCAAAATTGGATGAGCTGCGGCGGCTTTCGGTCCTCGATCTGGAGGATCAAAAAGACGACCCCTGGCGTTTTATTCTGGGCGGCGGTGATCTGGATCATCGCATTTACAACCGTGCGCCCGACCAGGTGCTGGGTATGGATCCCTACATGCCTTTGTACAAAGCCATGCTGACCATGCTTCTTGAGGAAGCCTGCCAGGACCTGCCGGTCCCCGATTCCATTGGCTTGGTGCTGCGCATGGGGGATGTGAGTACCAATTGCCCCAGCGGGGATAACATCAATTTTACCCATGGCAACTGCCTGCTTTCCATGGGGAGCGGCGATCAGCACAGTCTGGTGCGTGCCTTTTACACCCAGCGGGCTCTGGACGTGGATCACAGCATTTTAAATCCTGTTTATTATGATGAAAGCCAGGTGGCCTTCATTCCCCAGGAAGGACGGGTCCGCCAATACGGCTGCGGCTCGCCGGTAAGCGATGCCGGGCTTCAACCGGGCGAGACTGTTCTTGATCTTGGATGCGGCGCGGGTGTGGAAGTTTTTTTGGCTGCCAAAGCTGTGGGGCCCCGGGGCCGGGCCTGGGGCGTGGATATGACCAGGGCCATGCTTGACCTGGCCAAGCGCTCCCAGACTGAAGTGGAGCGGCAGCTGGGTTTTGGAAACATCACTTTTAAGCAAGGATATCTGGAAGATCTGCCCTGGCCCGATGCCAGCGTGGATGCGGTTATTTCCAATTGCGTCATCAATCTGACCAGCAATAAACGCCGCGTGTTCAAGGAAATTCTGAGGGTTCTCAAACCAGGCGGCCGCATGGTGATTTCCGATGTGGTCACCGACGCGGAGCCGCCCTTGTCTGTACGTGCCAGCCACAAAATGAAAGGAGAATGCCTGGGCGGGGCCTACGTGCAACCCTATTTGTTTTCCCTGCTTCAGGACATGGGCTTTGTGCAGGCGCAAATCCTTAAACGTTTTCCTTACCGGCAGGTGCAGGGTCATGCCTTTTTTTCCCTGACCTTTCAGGCCTGCAAAGGCTTGCCGCCCACCCGCCTGGAGGCCATGTTTATGGGTCCCGGGCGGGCTTTGGTGCTGGACCATGGCCAGTTTGTCGGCTTGGGAGAACGCAGAATAATTACCGTGGACGCCGGCAAGGAAGAGGAGCTGGAAACACGGGGGTTGGCTGTCATTGATCCCAAGACCGGAGCCTTAATCCATCAGGCTGCAGCCACCTGCGCGTGCTGCATTCCCGAACCGGCAGGCGGGAACAATAAAAACATTTCCGGGCAAGAAGCCTGTGTTTGCGATCAGCCGCAGGCCGAGCATAGGGAAGGATGCCTGATCTGCGGCGCGCCTCTGACCTATTTGGCGCAGGAAGAAGAACGGCGCTGCGAATGCTGCCATACCTTGCAGCCGGCCAACGCCGTTTGTGCTCAAGGCCATTTTGTCTGCGATCGCTGCCATGCCCAAAAACCGCTGGAGGCTATTGAGGCTTTCTGCCTCCAGGCCACGGCTACGGACCTGATCAGCCTGTACCATGAATTTAAAAGCCGCTATCAAATACCCCAAAACGGGCCGGAACATCACGCCCTGGTGCCGGGACTGATTCTGGCGGCCTATCGCAACAGCGGCGGCGCGATTACTGATCAGGACATCAAAACCGGCCTTGCCAGGGGCCAAAAGGTGCCCGGCGGCACATGCGGGTTCATGGGCATATGCGGGGCGGCCATTGGTGCGGGAATAGCCTTTGGTATTATTAAAAAAAGCACGCCCCTGACACCCGGTCCCAGGCAACAGCTGCAATCAGTGGTGGCAAGGCTGGGAGCCAAGCTTTCCGATTTCAAAGCCGCCCGCTGCTGCCAGCGGGAGACGGTGACTGTGCTCAAACAGGTGGCTGCTTTTTCACGGGGAGAGCTGGCAATTACGCTGACTGCGGACGAAGCCTTCAGCTGCAGTCAATACGGCGACAACAAAACTTGCATTGGTCCGGCCTGTCCGCTTAGGTCCGCCGGTAGGGCTTCTACTGCAGTAGGAGCGGTGGATAAAATTCATTGAGGGGCTCAAAATTTTAAACTCCTACGGGAATTGATATTATGTGAAAGGGAGGCCTTCGGCAGTCCCTGCCCTATAAGATATTACGGCATGGCCATATAAAAGAATAAAAATTCACCACCAAGGTCACAAAAGAGCACCAAGCAGACCCTTTCCATTATTATTTCTTTGTCTTTCTTGCCCCTTGATGGTGAATTCTTTTCATTCCGGCTTGCCGGCTTGGGACTATGCTATGGTACACAAAGCAGAGGCATGCTTTGCTGCTGATAAAAGATCAAGGAGGCTGTGATGAAACTGGGATTGATAGGATTGGGCCGTATGGGCGGCAATATGGTGCGCCGCCTGTTGCAGGGGAATCATGAAGTGGTGGTCTTTAACCGCACTGTAGCCAAAATAAAACCTTATGTGGACGCCGGGGCCATGGGCGCCGAGTCGGTGGAGGAACTGGTCAAGCTTCTGCCGTCCCCTAAAATCGTTTGGCTCATGCTGCCTGCAGGCAAGCCGGTGGAAGATATGCTGGATCATCTGCAGACCCTGCTTTCACCGGGGGACGTGATCATCGAGGGTGGCAATACCAAATACACGGATGATATCAAGCGCCATCAGGCCTTGGCCACCAAGGGCATCCATTACATGGATGCCGGTGTGTCCGGCGGCATTTGGGGCCTTAAAGTGGGGTATTGCACCATGGTAGGCGGCGCCAAGGAAGACTTTGAACTGATCAAGCCGGCGCTGGAAACCCTGGCGCCGGAAGGCGGCTATATGCATTGCGGATCCGTGGGCGCAGGCCACTATGTCAAGATGGTGCATAATGGCATTGAGTACGGCATGATGCAGGCCTATGGGGAAGGGTTTGAACTTTTAAAAGCCTCGCCCTACGGAGAAAAGCTGGATTTGCAGGCTGTAGCCCATCTCTGGAATCAAGGCAGTGTGGTGAGATCATGGTTGTTGGAGCTGCTGGAGGACGCTTTTGCCAAGGATCCGCAGCTGGAAAAAATTGCCGGTTATGTGGAAGATTCAGGAGAAGGCCGCTGGACCGTGCTGGAAGCTGTGGAACGGGGAGTGGCCGCCACCGCGCTGGCGCATGCTTTGTTCAAGCGTTTCACTTCCAGGCAGCAGGATAGTTTTTCCGACAAAGTCCTGGCAGCCCTGAGAAATGAATTCGGCGGGCATGCAGTGGCCAAAGCTGGGGAGGCGGTCAAGACCACCGGTGCCGGTGCCGGAGAAGTAACAGCAGCCAAGGCCCAGCAATAAGGGTTCCTTACGCACTTGGCGCAGATAATGATGCTGTAATGGTATACTCTGCAGGGGCACGGCGCTTGTGCCCCTACGGCTTAAATTATCTACCCCGGCCGGGTGAATTTTTTGCTGTTTTATATATGTATGGCGCCCATGCATAGGAACTTTTTATTTTGCTGACAAAGTAGCCAAGTTAAAATGGGGAGGTGAATACCGTGGTGCCGCTCGATGAAAATGACTACTCAACTTGTGCGGAAGATAGTGTTGGCCCGGTTGGTATAATTATCTTTGGGGCTTCAGGAGACTTAACGCATCGCAAATTGATTCCCTCACTTTATAGTTTGTTTCACAAACAAGCCTTAAGTGAGCGGTTTTTCGTTTTGGGATGTGGCCGTACGTCCATGGAGGATGACCGCTTTAGGGATATGGTCCGGGCTGATCTGAAAAAAGACGATCACGATGAAGCAAGGATGAAGACTTTTTTAGAAAAATGCTATTACCAACACCTGGACTATTCTGAAATTAGTGATTATGCTGAATTAGCTAACCGCATTTACATATTGAATGAATTTCATAATGCCGATCAGAATTATTTGTTTTATCTGTCCACGCCTCCCGGACTTGGTGCTGCCATTACCGGGAGCCTGGGCACTACCGGACTCACAAAAGAGCCTGAAAATAAAGCTTATTTCAGAAGAATAATATTTGAGAAACCTTTTGGTCATAATCTGGAAAGCGCCAGGAGTCTCGATAGCCTGCTCCATCAACAGTTGGAAGAAAACCAAATCTACCGTATTGACCATTATTTAGGCAAGGATACAGTACAGAATATTTTAATGTTCCGCTTTGCCAACGCTGTTTTTGAGCCCATTTGGAACCGGCGTTATATTGATCATGTACAGATAACAGTGGCTGAAGAATTGGGTGTAGAACACCGGGCCGGCTATTATGACCAAGCCGGTCAGCTGCGGGACATGTTCCAAAATCATATGATGCAAATGGTGGCCTTGGTGGCCATGGAGCCACCTACCTCTTTTGATGCCAACCGGGTGAGGGGGGAACGCATTAAACTGCTCCAATCCATCCGGCCGTTCTCTACTTCTGAAAATGGCCGGCCGTGCATTGTTCGGGGACAATATGAAGCCGGCGCCATGAATGGTCAAAACGTGCCTGCTTATAGGGATGAAGCCAAAGTGCCCTCAGATTCCATGACTGAAACGTACGTAGCCGCCAAGCTGATGATAGACAACTGGCGCTGGCAAGGCGTGCCTTTTTACCTGCGTTCCGGCAAAAGGATGAAACGCAAGGTGAGCGAAATCGCCATTGTCTTTAAGCCTGTGCCCCACTCCATGTTTCCCAAGGAGATGACCGACCAGATTGAGCAGAATGTGCTGGTTTTGAATGTCCAGCCTGAGGAAGGCATGGCGCTCATTATTCAAGCCAAGACACCGGGCCGGAAAAACTGCATGACCCAGTTGTCCCTGGATTTCAAATATCAGGAACTGTTTAAGACGCCGCCGCCGGAAGCTTACGAACGGTTGCTGGTGGATGCCATGATCGGTGACCAAAGCTTGTTCTGGAGCAACGACGGGGTGGAAGCCTCATGGAGGTTGTTGAGTCCAGTGCTGGAGGCATGGGCCAGCACGCCGGAACACTGCCAGCTTTATACCTACAACGCCGGCACCTGGGGGCCCGAGGAAGCTGACCAGCTTTTAGCTGCCGACGGCAGGGCTTGGCGGGACCTTTAGATTCTGCATCTCCAACATCTACGTTTTTTCGCAGCTGATGGCGTCCCTGTCAGTTGAGTACCTTCATTAATAAAGCACTACAGTAGATTCTTTCCATAAGTTGTCTTTCTTGGTGGATTGGAAAAAGTAAACATCCGGCCTGTCTTCATGAGTTGCTTTTCCGGTTCATACCCGATAAAATAAAGCAAACACCACGGGCGCGGGATAGTGATCCCCGAAGAAAGGCGGCAGAATGGAAAAAATGGTCTTTGATTCCCAGGAGACTTTGATGGAAGCTGCGGCCATGGAAGTCATCCGAATCGCCCAAGCCAGTGTGGACGCCAGGGGCTGCTTTACCCTGGCCTTGGCAGGAGGCCGCACGCCCCAAGCCTTGTATCGGACTCTCAACCAGGACCCCTTTCACCAAGAGTTCCCCTGGGCATCAACCCATTTTTTCTGGGGTGACGAACGCTGGGTGGCATTGGATCATGAGCACAGCAATTATGCCATGGCGTACCAAGCCCTGCTGGCGCCCAATCAAAAACTCATTCCTCCGGATCAGATCCATGCCATGGTTGACCTCAGTCTCACTCCCGGCCAGGCAGCCGAAAAATATGAGGAAATGCTGCAACAAGTTTTTAGATTGAGCGGGCAGGACCATTGGCCTGGGTTTGACTTGATTTTATTGGGCATGGGAGCGGACGGGCACACGTTATCTCTTTTTCCAGGGGACGAGCATCATGTGCAAGCCTATCGCCGGCTGGTAGTGCAGGTTTACGCGCCTACCGGCAATCCGCCCGGCCACCGCCTGAGCCTGACCCTGCCGGTGGTCAATCATGCCCGGCATGTTTTATTTTTGGTAACCGGAAAAAATAAGCGAGGAGTGGTGCGCGAGATTTGGACCAATCCTGAACTGGCCAAGGAACGCTTTCCTGCCGCTGCGGTGGCGCCGCAGGGAGAATTGTTGTGGATGGTGGACCAGGACGCCGGCGACATCTATGCTTCAGGATAAGGAGGATTCTGTGAAACGTTGTTCAAGCAAACTGCTCATGATTATTATACTCTTGGGCGTAGGACTTGAAGTGCCGTTGTTGTGGGCCGCGCCGCCGGAAACGAGCCAAGGCCATAAGCTCTTTGGCCGGGAAAGCTGTGTACTGGAAGACAGGACTTTTGGACAAATCAACACCATTGGCCTAAAGCTGCTGCTGGATAAACAAGTGCCCCTGGTGCTGGTCGATGCCCGCAGTCCGCAAGCCTATGGCCGGGGACACTTGTCAGGCGCGATTAACCTTCCCCATGGGGTCACGGATCAGACAATCGCCGAGGCGTTGCCGGATCAGACCGCCTTGCTGGTGGTGTACTGCAGCAGCAGTGCCTGCCCCTTGGCAAGCAAACTGCTGGAGCACCTTAAAGCACTCCATTACCATAATCTCATTCATTTTCCCTACGGTGTCCAGTCATGGAAAGCCGCGGGATTTCCCCTTCAAAGCGCAACTGCAGCGTCCGCCATGCCACGGACTGCGCATTAGACTCTTTGTCTCCAACATCTACGTTTTTTCGTAGATGATTTCAGGGAACAATCGCGACTGTTTCCTACAAACGGCCTAGTTTTTATTCCGGCTTGGCCGGTTTAGTTTATGCTGTGAAAAAAGCGTTAATCACAGGGAGGCAGGAAGGACGGGGAGAAAACCTTTTTTGGATTGCTACGTGATCATTGAAGTTGGTGGGCGGCACCGGGGCCTGTCACCTTTATCTCTTTTTATTCAGAACTTATTTCGTAACACGCCAGGATCTCCCCAAAGAAGAGGGTATGGTAATCTTTTTGGGGATAGAATGGTTCCAGTTCCTGCGCCATTTGGTGATGGTCCATGGCTGTGCGCAATACAATACGGCATTCAAAATGAACGCCCGGTACTTGAATAATGGGCGAAATCGTTTGTTGCGCCGGTGAGGTCGCAAGATGGGCGGCTTCAAATTTATTCTGGTCCCGGCCGGAGGTGGCGCCGCACAGGCTCAAGGCCTGCGGCAGATCAGGTACGGGAATGCTCACTGTGAAATCTTGAGCTTTTTGAATGAGCCCAAAGGTATGCCGCGTGGGTCTGACTGCCACTGTCAGCACCGGTCGCTGCCACATGAAGCCCACATTCCACCAACTGATGGTCATGGTATTGAGCTGGTTTTGTGTCTGCACTGTTAAAAATCCGCCGTTGCGAGTAAACTTTGCTGTGACTTTTTCTGCGGCTTCCATATAATTGAGCTGGTTCATGACGGCCTCCTTCAAGATTTGCTGAATGTCAGGCAGGCTTAAGTACGCTGCCAGGCCTGGCCTGCACGTTCAGGCAAGGTACTTTAGCATAAAAAAATAAGGCCTGCATCCTTTTTACCGCCATGGATTGAAACAGCTCATCCTTAGAGGTTGTTATGCGCATAGCTTTCATCTCCCGTTTAACGCAATGGTTAAAAACCAGCAATGCATTTTGGACAGCTCATGCGAATCAGGTGTTTTGGTTCAGCGGCGCCGGGTTGTTACTATGGGCGTGGGGGCTGCAACGCTTGGCCTTGGCCCCGGGCTGGACCCAGCCCGGGGCGGCACAGCCACACCTTATGCTCTTCGGGATAATGATGGTGGCTATGTTAATTTACTTCATGGCTGCGCTTAAAATCCGTTGGCTGCAGCCCCGTAAAAGAACATTACTGATCATGATCTGCGTGGGGTTGGGGATGCGCTTGCTCATGCTGCCTACCCAGCCCATGGGCAGCAACGGTATTGCGCGTTATTTATGGGAAGGCGCGGTGAGCGCGCAGGGGTTTAATCCTTATGAGTATACCCCGGCGCGGATAGCGGGTTTAACCGGTCCTGGCCTGGAGGCCCTGCCACCCAGTATGAGCCAGTTGCAAGTAGACCATCCGGATCTGGTGCAACAGCTGGCCCAGGCCGGGCCTCTGCTGCCGGATCCGCCGGTGTCTCTGATCCTTATGGCACTGGCCTATAAAGTTCAACCCTGGAGCCCTACCGCCTGGCGTCTGGTGCTTTTGGGGATGGATCTGATTCTCCTGTTGCTGCTATTTATGTTATGCAGAGGTCTGCAACAGGTCTGGACAGGGATCTTGATTTATTGGTGGAACCCTCTGATCATTTTGGAATATTATAATCGGGCTCATTTAGCCTTATGGGCATGGGTTTTGGTACTGGCCGTGTTCTGGGCGATCATGAAGAACCGCCGCATACTGGCATCGGCCGTGCTGGCCTTGGCCGCGGCCATGACCTACTGGCCGGGTCTGTTGCTGCAGTTGGTGTTGCCCGCCCGGTCGTCATCATGGCGCACGGCCTGGAAAAGCATGGCCGCCTTTCTGATCCTGGTGGGGCTCTTGAGTCTTCCTGTGCTCTACTGGCTTTCCAAAGGCAACCTCAGTCCGCCTGTGCAAGCACTGCTGCAGGAATTCCCTAATACGTTGTTCTCAAGTTTGGGTGCAGCAGTGGCCGCCCTTGCAGGTTGGCTTTTCGGTCATCAAATGGAACATTGGGGTCAGTTGATGACCGCACTGCTGGTCATTACAGGAATAATGGTATGGTCCATAAGTCCTGCAACCTTCTCCCAAAACCTGTTGAAAGCTGTTCTGATCATCAGTGTTGGTTTTTTCCTTTTTAGTCCCATTCAGGTGCCTTGGGTGTATGCGCTGCTCCTCCCACTTTTGGTGTTTACCTGGGCCCCAGGAATTATATTAATGAGTATAACGATGACTTTATCTTATTTATACCCCTATGGCCAGGCTCAGGACTGGCCGGCTTGGGTACTTCATGCCTTGTTGTGGCTGCAACTTCTGCCGGTGGCCATTGTCCTGATCAAGGCAACAGTAAAAAATATCAGGAGCACTGTTGTTCATGGACCAACCGCAAAGCATTAGTGTCATTGTACCCATCCTCAGTAATATAAAAGCAGGGCAATATATCCTGCAACGCATGCCTCCCGAAGCAACACAAGTGGTGGTTGTTCTGGCCGCTCACCTCAACCATCAAGCAGACCAACTACAAAACCGTTATCATCACCTTATGGTGACCGATCATCCCGGCCATGGCATGGCATGCTATTTGGGCCTGCAGGCTGTTTCTGATGGCGAGGTGGTGGTGTTCTTCAGCCACGACTTGGTGGAAGACCCGTCTGACCTGCGCAGCTTGCTGGCGCCTTTTGCCACAGGCGGCACGGATTTGGTGCTGGGCTCGCGGCGGCTAACGGCATCCGGCCGGCCAAGCAGGCCACAGGCCGGCGACTGGCCGCTGAACTTGTTAACCCTTGGTGTTGGCCGGCTTTGGAATATCAGGCTAACCGATCTTTCCGGCTTTTATGCGATTCGTCGACAAACCCTGCAATGGCTGGCACCCCGCGCGGGTTCCGCCACCTGGTTGATGAAAGTGGTGTTTAGGGCCATGCACGCCCGAGTGCCGGTGATGGAAGCGCCGGTATCGGGGCGTAAGACCGGGAACCTCTTTTGGCCCTGGCAGAATTTAGGTGCCAACCTGAAACGGTTGTATCATGGGCTGTTGACCTCGGCCACATTGGCCCTGGGCATGGAGCCGCAATGGCCTGGGGCCTGCCAGGACCATTTAATTCTCATGAGCCGTTATCCTGAACCAGGGCAAACCAAGACCCGTCTCATTCCTGCCCTGGGTGCATTCGCAGCAGCCAGGGAACATGCGTTGATGATTGATCATAGCTTGACCTGGGCCAGGCAAAGCCGGCGCAGGCAACGGCTTGCCGTGGAACTGAACTACAGCAGCGGTACAAAAAAACAATGGCGGACACGATGGGGAAGAGATCTGATCTTAAAGCCTCAAGCACCGGGCGATCTGGGTAAAAAGATGACCCGGGCCTTTTACAGCGCCTTTAAACAGGGAAGCCAAAAAGCCGTTATGGCAGGAGTGGACGCCGTGGAGATGACCTCCGGCTTGGTGCTCAAAGCTTTTCAAGCCTTGGACGATCACGATGTGGTGCTCGGGCCTGCCCATGACGGCGGTTATTATTTGATCGGACTTAGGCGCATGCAGCCGGCTTTATTCCAGGAGGTGTCCTGGGGTACGGCACAGGTTTTGAATCAGACATTAGCGCTGGCCGCGCAGCAGCGCCTTTCGGTGAAACTTTTGCCTCTGGCGCATGATATCGACCGTCCGGAAGATTTGGACTTATGGGCTGACCTGAAGAACAGGCCTTGCCGCCCCTCTGTCTCAGTCATCATAGCCGTGCTTAATGATGCTGATCATTTACACAGGTTGCTGACCGGCCTGGCAACGCAACCCTTGCATGAAATCATCGTGGTCGATGGCGGAAGCACGGACCACAGCCTGGAGGTGGCCCGCTCCTTTCCTGTGCGCCTCTTGTCAGGGCCCCGGGGCCGTGCGCTGCAAATGAACCTGGGCGCCTTTCACGCCCATGGTGATGTGTTGCTTTTTCTCCATGCCGACAGCATGGTGCCCCGGGACATGTGTCCGGTCATCAGAGAAGTGCTCAGCCGGCCCGGCGTAAGCCTGGGAGCGTTCCAACTGGCATTGGACCGTCACGGCAGGCGTTTTGACCAAGTGACGCGCTGGGCCAACTGGCGCGCCCGGGTGCTGGGCTGGCCTTATGGAGATCAGGGGTTGTTTATTGACCGCGCCTTGTTTCAACAACTGGGAGGATTTGTCTGCATGCCTATCATGGAGGATTATGAACTGGTGCGCGTCTGCCGGCAGAGGGGAATCATTACTCTCGCAGCTCAGCAAGTCACCACTTCCACCCGGCGCTGGCAGCGCTTGGGCGTGATACGCACCACCATTATCAACCAGATGATGGTGGCCGGTTACCGGCTGGGTGTGCCTGCGGCCTGGCTGGCCGCGTTTTACCGGGGACAAGGCAGGAAAAGCGCCTTCAGGCGCGCATTTGCAAAGCACCCCAAAGCATGATATGGTTAAGGATAAGCAATTGATCCCACGGTGTATCATCACTGCAGGGTGATCCTTCTGTCATGCACGGGCGTCCCCCAAAAACAGGACTCAGACCATTTCAGCAAGGCAGGTGAACAAAATGTTAGACGGCACCATATCCAAACTTCAAGTTATCCTTCAAATGAGCAAATTATCCTTGAAAGAAATCCGCACCCATGAAAGGGAAAAAGTCCGGCAAAAAATTGCCAATCTGGCCCTCAAAAGATTCTGGCTTTATGAAAGAATTCTTCAGGAAGCCAAAACCCGCCATCCGCAACGCTTGATGTGTTATTTTTGTAATTGAACAATAGTCCTGGATGAATATGCGCCGGCCCTGGTTGTCTCCCAACCCGGCCGGCGTCATTTTTTTAGCTCTGCTGCTTCAATCCATTCCATGGTTGTTCCCTCTTGGCCAATAAAAATGAGACCACGGCCTTTTTGTCATAATAAAAAAAATTACTTCGGGTTCTAATATTAAAGAAGACCGTCAATAGAGTCTAATCTTAAGCCAAAGCGTTCAAGACGGAATGAAGGCGAAAAGGGTTTCAAAGCCGCCCCTGCAAGATCTGCACGTCATGGGGGAAGGTGCTGAGACGGAATCTAAAGATGCAACATCAGATAAGGAGGCAGGTTATGAAAAAACTGGTATTGATCAGACATGGTCAAAGCGTTTGGAACCGGGAGAATAAGTTTACGGGATGGACCGATGTGGACTTAAGTGAACAAGGCATTCGGGAAGCGCATGAGGCTGCCCGGGTATTGAAAGAAGAAGGATACACGTTTGACTTGGCGTATACATCTTACCTTAAACGGGCCATACGCACTTTGTGGATTGTCCTGGATGAATTGGACTTGATGTGGATACCTGTGGTGCGTTCCTGGAAGTTGAATGAACGCCATTATGGCGCCTTGCAAGGTCTGAACAAGGCCGATACCGCGGCCAAATACGGCGAGGAACAGGTGCATATTTGGCGGCGCAGCTATGATATTACGCCGCCGCCTTTGGAGGATGATGACCCCAGAAATCTGAAGTTTGATCCCAAATACGCGGATGTGCTGCAGGAAGCGGACCGCAGAACCGAGTCTTTAAAAATAACTTTGGAGAGGGTGCTGCCCTACTGGCATGAGACCATTGCACCTTCCATCCAGGCCGGCAAAAAAGTAGTGATCTCCGCTCATGGCAATTCATTGCGGGCCTTGGTCAAACATTTGGACCATCTTTCCGAAAAAGAAGTATTGGAACTCAATATTCCCACGGGAATTCCCCTGGTTTATGAATTTGACGACCAACTGAATCCCGGCAGGCATTATTATTTAGGCGATGCCGAGGCTGTTCAAACAGCCACGGCCGCCGTGGCCGCGCAGGGCAAAGCCAAGGGTTAAGGCCTGCGTAGGGAGTGGGGAAGGAGGGCAAGCGAGGGGCTTTAAAATAAGCACATTATAATATTGTTAAATAATATTATAATAATAAAATAATTTAATAAGTTGGATTACCAAAATTGGTGTCCAAAATTTGTTGTTAATGAATGGTTTTCAGCAAGTGCCTAATATAATGTGCAAAATAAGTGTAAGCTTTTTTGGGGGGGAGAAAGAGGGTATGATGAAAACATTAAAACATTGGAATCCATTTAATCAGTTAATTCCTTTAACCGGAAGTGTGGCGGGACTGAAGCGCAAAGAATTCGTGGTGCCTTCCTGGTTGCAGGACGACCAAGCTTATGCCTTTTACCAATGGCGTCCGGGTATGGAAGTTGAAGAACATGGTGATGCTGTGATTATTACCTTCCTATTGGAAGGCACTAAAAAAGAACATGTCCGACTGCATCTGGATCAGCGGCATTTGACAGTGACAGCCCAAAGGCAATGGTTGTTCGGGGTCTTGCCCCCGGAGGTTTCGCGTCGCAAGACCATGCTTCAAACGTTTGAAAAAAAATTGCTTTTGCCGCCGCTCATTGACCGCAAGGCCATCAGCAGCCACTTTGAAAAGGGGCGATTAAAGATCATATTGCCCAAGCAGGACCTGCGGAAAAAAGAATTGGAGATCAGGTAAAGTGCTTGCTCTAGTATTTCATGCAGTGAGCGTCTGCATGGGTAAAATAGACGCAAGTGGCGTAGCTAGTTCCTGTTGTTGCGGAGTGGGTACAATACCCATGACGACTTTTCGTAAAAGTTGTCTTTCCACAACAGGAACTAGCTCGTTTCTGTTGCGGAAGCGGGTTGTAATTTTACCCTCGGGCGGTCGTCGGTTTGCAGAGCAAACCGCCTCAGAGGAGAAAAGCGCTCGCTGAAGCGGTTTTCTTCAATGCCGCCCGAAGGTAAGGTCACAACCCTTACGTGTAATGCCCTTTCCGCAACAAGAACTTGAGAAAGAAGGCCTATTTTATTTTATAGAAAAAAATGATCAGTTCTCACGGCGTTTAAAAATCTTTATAATAAAGTTTTGCCTTCAGACGCTGGCAGATTGGAGATTGAAAAAAACAGTTTCTTGGCTTTGGATACGATGTGAGAACCGGCCCCGGGAAAGTGTAAGCTTTTTAGCTCAAGATCAATGCCAATAAAGCAGTCTTTAAGAATAAAAAACGCCATTAAAAAATGAATTAATGGCTTGTATTATAATTCCATTAAATAAAATTAAAAATATATATGAAATCATCATGAGAACAAAATTAATTTATAACAGTGATCACACACAATTGGAAAAAGGTATTAAAATAAGTTATCCTCTACGGTAAAGTTTTAAAATAAAAAAATCAAGCTATTTATTTAATAGATATTATACTAATAGGAATACACTTAACTATTTAAATAATGAAAAAAAAATAAGGTACTGACAGCGCAAACACTATAATATTGTCGATTCGCAACTATTCCGGAGTAGGTTACAAAAGAAAAAAGGAGATCAGCATGGAAAAAGCTTTAAAAATAGTCATTGTTGGAGGGGTGGCAGGTGGCGCTTCGGCAGCTGCCCGCTTACGCCGATTGTCAGAACAAGCTGAAATTATCATGATCGAAAGAGGACCTTATATTTCTTTTGCCAATTGCGGGCTGCCTTACCATATTGGCGGTATTATAGAAGATCGCGATAAATTACTGGTGCAAACATCAGAGGCCATGCACCAAAGATTTAATATTGATATCCGTACCCAACAAGAAGTCATAGGAATAAATATTGAAAATAAAATGATTAGAGTTAAGTTGATTGATACCCAAGAAGAATATGATCAATCATACGATAAATTGATCTTAAGTCCAGGGGCAAAACCGGTCAAACCGCCTATTCCAGGAATTAATAATAAAAGGGTAGTTACCCTAAGAAATATAACCGATATGGATTATATTATTAACTTTTTAAAAAATAAACCACACGCCCAAGTTGCTGTGATTGGAGCTGGTTATATTGGCTTGGAAATGGTGGAAGCCCTGCTGGAAAAAGGTCACCAGCCGGTGCTGATCGAAATGAGCAACCAAATTCTGAATGTAGCTGATGCGGAGATGGTCTCACCAATACAAGAGCATCTCATTAAATTGGGTGTCACCTTAAAGCTGAAACAGGGTGTGGTTGCTTTTACCGAAGAGGATAACCAACTGATTGTTGTCACCAACCAGGAGGAGAAGATCCCTTGCGACCTGGCCTTGCTGGCAATTGGCGTGAAGCCGGAGACCGCACTGGCCCAGGCTGCGGGGTTACGTCTCGGTCCCACGAAGGGCATTGAAGTCAATGGGCATATGCAGACCAGCCATCCTGACATCTACGCGGTGGGCGATGTGATTGAGGTCAGCCATTTTGTCAGCGATCAACCGGTGCTCATTCCTCTGGCCGGACCGGCCAACCGGCAGGGCCGGATTGCGGCGGATCACATTATGGGCCGGTCCGGCACTTATAAGAAAACCCAGGGCACGGCAGTGTGCAAAGTAATGGATTTTACCATTGCCATGACCGGCCTCAATGAAAAGCAGCTCAAGCAGGCAGGACAGGATTACCGGAAAATCTATCTTCACCCCTTTAGCCATGCCAGCTACTATCCCGGGGCCAAACATATACATCTCAAGCTTCTTTTTGAAAAGGAAAGCGGACGCCTTTTAGGGGCCCAGGCAGTGGGCCGGGATGGTGTGGAAAAGCGGATTGATGTGTTGGCCACGGCCATGAGAGGGATGCTGACGGTTTTTGACCTGGAGGATCTGGAATTGAGTTACGCTCCGCCTTATGGATCAGCCAAGGATCCCGTCAACTTTCTCGGCTTCGTGGCATCCAACTGGCTGCGCGGTGATGTGGACATGGTTCATTGCGAACAATTGGAAGAGCGCCGGGCTGATCAGGTAGTGCTCGACGTGCGCACGGAGGGCGAGCTGAAATGGGGTGGCATTCCTGGGGCGATCAATATCCCGGTCGACGAGTTGCGTTCACGCCTGCAGGAACTGGATAAAGAAAACGAATACTGGGTCACCTGTCGGGTGGGCATCAGGGCTTATATTGCCGCGCGGATTTTGACTCAGTTGGGGTTCAACGCCAAGCTTCTGAGCGGTTCCTATTTAACCTATCAGGCTTTTCAGCAGGTGGTGAAGTAAGACAAGGGCCTAATGCACATGAACCGCATCGAGCAGGCCGGAAAGACGCTGGTAGTGGTTGATTTCTTCCTTGACGATTTCGTCAATGAAGTCATGCATGTCAGGGGGCGTGAGCCGTTTCATTTCTTCGTAAAACAGCACTGTTTGGGATTCGCGGTTCATGGCAAAGGTGAGGGCGCTTTCCACGGAAGTGACTTGGCCAAGAGGCTTCTTTAACTCCTCTGCATTAAACAGCACCTGGTTGACAAAGTGGCGGACAAAGTCCAAATAGTCGGACTTGGTCTCGGTACGCACCAGAATGCTCTCGGCTTCGTCTTTGAGATCATTGAAGGTCTTGCGGTGCTTGCATTCTTCATTGGCTAAAAATTCAAACAAGACGCGGGCATCGGGATGGGGAAGGGTGGAGGAAAAAGCACGGTAAAACTGTTCCCCTTTTTCCTCAAGGCGCATGGCGTAATCATAGAGCTCTTTAATATCTTTCATGGGCCACCTCCTTTGAGATGATAGAAAAGTTTAACAGGTTGGCAGAGGAAGTGCAATGATTCCCTGCGGCGGGTTTAAAGTTAAAAAAGCGCTTGCCACCCGCTGCCGGGACCGGTAAACTAGCGCGCTTAAGGCAGTCCGCTTTTTGGCTCTTGAGGACAAAATCGCGCTGCCGCAATTGCAGGAAAGGAATTCATTCATGCCTATTCGTCACGATATTCGCAACGTGGCCATTGTGGCCCATGTGGACCACGGCAAGACCACCTTGATTGATGCCATGCTCAAGCAATCGGGCACCTTTGGCGCCCACGAACAAGTGGAAGAGCGGGTGATGGACAACAACCAGTTGGAAAAAGAGCGGGGGATCACCATATTTTCCAAGCACGTCTCCATGGCGCGGGACGGGGTTACCTTTAACATCATCGACACACCCGGCCACGCTGATTTCGGCGGGGAAGTGGAGCGCATCATGCAGATGGTGGACGGGGTGCTCTTGCTGGTGGATGCAGCCGAAGGCCCCCTGCCCCAAACCAAGTTCGTGCTGAAAAAGGCGTTGGAGAGGGGGTTGAAGGCCGTGGTGATGATTAATAAAATCGACCGGCCCGACGCGGAACCGCATGCCACCTTGGACAAGGTTTTTGATCTGTTTGTGGCCCTCGGCGCCGGTGATGAACAGCTTGACTTCACCGTGCTTTACGGCAGTTCCCGCTTTGGCTTTGCCCGCGAGGAAATGGACAACGACAATGACAATCTGGATCCGCTTTTTGCAGCCCTGGGCCGTGATCTTCCGGGACCGGAAGTGCAGCCTGACCTGCCGCTGCAAATGCTGGTCAGCAGCACCGATTATTCCGATTACCTGGGACGTCTGGCCATCGGCCGCATTACCCGAGGCATGCTGAATAAGGGCCAGCAAGTGGCGGCAATCCGCCTGAAAAACAAG
>CAYVTN010000020.1:0-17808 GCA_964454395.1 uncultured bacterium
CCCGCAACCATGAAATTACGGATAGATTTTATTTGGACGGCACCTATAAACTGGAACTCAATGAGCTGTCCAGCCTAAAATTGCATATGACCGACAATTACTTTGCCAATCATATGGTTGAAACAGAAACATGGGATCTTGACAGGCAAAAAATTAATAGTTCCGCAGACTTGCCCGTGCCCACACCGAACGTGATTTTCACTGATAAGAAGCAAATGGAGCTGGTGGATAAAGCCATTGGGCAGTATTATATTAATGTTAATGATTTTTCCCGCATTGTCAGCGGCAATGCCCTTGACATGATTAAGTTGGGAAAGGGCTACGTCAATGAACTCATGCTGGAGTTGCAATATAATCTTTCCTGGCCGGAAAACAATTATCTGTTGGCGGGACTCAGCCTCGACTACAATTGGGTTAATCAAAATTATATTGCGGATGGTCAAGTGACGGATCAGAACTACGCTGTTTACCTACAAGATGAATATCATCTGGCGGACCAGCTGATTCTGCTTAGTGGACTCCGTTATGATTACAACAAGGATTATGGCAGTGACCTCAGCCCCCGGGAGAGCCTGATCTATGAACCCCTTAAAGGACTTCGCTTTAAAGCGCTTTACGGCAGCGCGTTTAGAGCCCCTGTTTTTCTGGAACGTTATACCAAGACCAATTACGGTTTTTATGAAGCCGACGGCAATCCTGATCTCAAACCGGAAAGCGTTCAGCAAAGCGAAGCCAGCGTGGAATATGAGGTGGGCCATTGGCTTCAGACCAAGGCCGCATATTTTTACTGGGAAACGACCAATGAAATTCAGTTTGCCTATACCTTGGGATCACTTTATGTCTATTCACCGGATTTGAGCTTGATCAGTCCCTTACTGCCCGCTGTTCCCGGTTTGTTTTACACTGATCAATTGAATGTTGCACCTGCTTTTGTGAGCTGGGACAATTCCAACAGTCGCATTGGCCATGGCCTGGAGCTGGAAACCACAGTGGAGCCCACGCCCTTCACCCGGCTGCAATTAAATTACAGCCGAATTAACCTCTATTCCCGCAAATTATCGGTGGCCCCTGAATGGGCCAGCGGTATCAGCGACATCGCAAATGCAGTTCTGGGACTTCATTATAAAGATTTGATATTTCTTAATTTTTATGCCCACACAGCCCGCGTGCCTGTGGCTTATGGCGATAACTTTTTGGCTATAGAAGACAACAAGATTGAGGCCAAATGGGTGCAACAATACGATGTTAGCCTGGGATGCAACATCTCAGGCGTCAGCGTGGTGTTGGCAGCACTTAATGTTTTTGACAACCCCATCGATTACAACGAACAAACCGGCGATTACCTCCGGGGTAAGCCCCTTTACCGCCTCAACGCCTCCTACACCTTGGGGTTTTAGATCAGGGCATAAAGGGAAAATTCATAGCAAAAACTCTAGAAAAGTTGCCAAATGGAAGGTTGCTTTATCAATTTCCAGTTCATTTTTTAACTCTATACTAAAACGTAAACATGGTGTCATTCCCCTAAAAAAGTAGACACCAAATATGTGGTATACAATCTAGGAACAGGTGGGTCGCCTGGCAAGCTTTAACCATCCGCGCACGCAAGCGAATCCGTGCCTGGCACCGAATCCGTTCACTGTCAACGGCCCGGCGCTTTGAGCTTGCGGATAACAATGGAACCGCCCTCATCGGCAATTTCTATCCACGATTCCGGTTTGTCTTGAAAGAAGGCATTGACGGCTTTGGATACCGCATGATCGGATTCGTCGGCATTATAGTCATGGATGAAGAGGTAGCCTTCCGCTGCAAGCCGGGGATAGAAAAATTCCAGGCCGGCCAGGGTGGGGTTATACAAGTCAGCGTCCAGGACAACCAGCGCAAACCTTTCGTCCTGCCACTTCAGGGCTGTATCGGGAAAGTAGCCGGGGCAAACGGTGACATTGGTCATATCCCCGAGGGTCTGTTTCAACATTTCCAAGCTGGTGTCTTGAAACCGGCTGTCCTGTTGCCCTGGGGCCAAGTCTTGGCTGGGGAAACCGGTAAAGGTATCAAAAAGGAAAAGTTTCCGCTCCGGCGCATATTGGTGGACAAACCTGCTGGTGTGGCCGCGAAAAACACCAAGCTCGGCAAAACTGCCCGCAATCTTACGGTCCTGCAAGGTTTGAATGGCAAGCTGAAGCGTGGCCAGCCGGACAGGGTCAAAGGACAGGAGAAAATTCTTCTTTTGCCTGAAGGACCAGTGGTGATGCAGATAAAATTTATGCGTCAGCCGACTGAGAAGAAAAAGTTTTACCTGCTGATAGACTTTGTACAGTCCGGTGATATTTAAAATGTTACGTAGGAGCGTCATGGTGTCACCAGCATTATTTACTGAGAGAATAGGCAACGAGTTCTTGTTGCGGAAAGAACAATTTCTCCGTCTCCTCTCCCCCAATGTTTGTTGGGGGAGAGGAGGGGTGAGCGGGAAAGCCTTTGATTTTAAAGATAAGCCCTTACCTCAATCCTCCCTGTGCCCGGAAGGGGTATCTCAAGGTGCGCTATCTACGGTCACTATGTTCGAAATGATCTGAGTAGTTACGAAAATAGATAAAATGTTTACTTTGGGGTGCCGGTTCAGCGTTAGGTTACCTTGCCCTTTAATATAACACGCTCTAAGGCAAGCGGACTATGCAAAATTAACCTCCGCCGCACCAGCTTTGTTATTACTTACTTGACCTTTTCCCGGTCAATTTTAACAAAACCATATCAGGGACTGTGGAATCCGTAATGGCTTTCGTCTTCAAGCTGTCACCCAAATCTTCTTCAATCCCGGTCACATCCTGCCTGCGGCAAAGCAGGATATTTTGATTCTGGTTTGACAGGAGGACGCGCCATTGCTGCGGTTGGTCCAGCAAGGTCACGGGTGTATTGAAATAAAATATGGGCGCATTGACCGGCACCTTGTATACCCAAAGCCTATCCGCCGAACCGGGCATATGTCGTGCAAGCGCCTTGACGCCCGGGCTCTTGTCAATGGTGATTAATTTCATGGGATGAAGCAACAGCAGATGGGCCACGGTGATAAGTGCAAAAATGCTGAACAGTATTTTTATGCTTTTATGCTGCCGGTAACGGTGCACCAGCGCAGCGGTCATGAGCGCCAGCGGGAAATAAGCAGGGGCAATGTAGCCCGCCACCTTGGTGGCTGCAAGGGAGAAAAAGAGGGCAATGGAGAAAAACCAGATCAGGAAAAAATAGATGGGATCAGTTTTATGGGCCGCATATTTTTTTGCGAGATCTTTACCAAAAAACAGGAGGACCAGCGCCGCTAAAATCAGCCAGGGCGAGAAGAAATGTTCCATGACATATTTGGCGTAGAAAAAGACGGTTCCCGTATTTTTTTCAATCCCCGTGAGCATTCTGGTGAAAAGATTATAACCAAAGTAATAATCACTGAATGCCCGCCCATGAAGCCGCCATTGGTAAATAGGCCATGGTGCGGCGATCAGGATGCTGATGGCCGTCATGCCCCAATAGGCAGGTTGTTTTAACCGCCCGGCCCGGGCGGAGATCAGAAAGTAAAGCATGCTGATGGGTATTGGCATCAAACCGACCGCGCCTTTGGTCATCACCGCCAATCCGGTTGACAGCCCTGCCCAATAATAATAAACCGAGCGCTTGCAGCTTCCCAACCAAATAAAATACAAGGCCAAAGACACGAAAAAGAGAAAAGGCACATCGAGCATGGCCATGCGGGCAAGGATTAAAAAGTGGACATTGGCCAGCAAAAACAAGGCGCCCCACAATCCTACCCAATGATTAAACAGCCGCTTGCCGGCATGATAGGTTAAAAGAACACTAAGCCAGCCGAAAACCGCGCTCGGCAACCGCGCGGCCCATTCATTGATGCCCAGCAAACGAAAGGAAGCGGCCATCAGCCAAATGATCAAGGGCGGTTTTTCCGGCCAATAGGCGCCGTTCATGTGAAGCGAAAGCCAATCACCACCATGGAGCATGGCCTTGGCCACGGAAGCATAAATGGCTTCGTCCCAGTCCCACAAGCTCCCATTGCCCAGGCGGAAGAAAATGATAAAAGCCGATAAGGCTAAAAGACAGAAATAATGGACCCGTTCCTTTCGAAAAAAGGAGAATCGTAGTTGGCGGTCAATTTTTTTCAGCCAATGCGTTGGGTGGTTGTTATTCATGAATTCATTTCTCTTGAATAAATTGTACTATGTCTTTTTAATCTTCGCCAAAAGCGGCCGGCACCGGTCCCATTGAGTTGTCATATTGTTAACGTTCCATAGTCCGTCCCATGGTCAACTGTACCCAGGCTAGCGCAAAACCATTTGGCCGGCAATAACAAAAACAACAATTTAACACCTCCGCTCCGGCGTTTTTGGGTAAATTCCCCTTAAGTCATATTTGCTTGTAAGAAAATTCGACAACGCTTCTTAAGAATTTGCTCCTCGATGCCGTAAATATCCATAAGCGGAATGAAACATAAAAAAGGTGATACTGCTATAGAGCTGGTTTCTGCCGCGCAAAGGCATGTTCTTCAAAACTTGCCTAGCTTTATACCCGGAGAAAGCATGATGAGTGCTCCCGAAAAACATGATAATGCTCAAGATAAAAACCGTCACGCGGAATCCGGTGGAGAGTCTGAAACTGCTGCCTTTAATGTCCCTATCATTGCCGAGATTACCTCGTCCTTTGTTCATGAATCCGAAGACATGCTGGAACAATTTGAGCAAGCGTTAATTTCTTTAGAACAGAGCTGGGATGAAGACCTCATTCGGCAAACACTCCGTTCGATACACAGTTTTAAGGGCAATTGTGGCTTTCTCGGTTTTAAAGGATTGGAAGCATTGAGCCATAAACTGGAAACCGTGTTGGAGACCATGCTGGAAAATGGGCTCACATTCACCGAAGCAGTCACCTCATCCCTGCTAAAAATGAAAGATGTATTGCAGGTGACGCTGGATAAATTAAACCATGGGGAGCAAGAAACCATTGAACAGCTGGACGAGCATTTGTCGCATCTGGACAGGCTGATCCAGCGCATGGAGAGTTCTCGACATAATTCAGGTGATTCTGATTCCTCAACGGTTAAACCGGAAGCACCGGCGCCGGACGAACCCGCCAAACCAGGGGAAGACCTTTCTGGTTTGTCCCACGAAGCAACTGATCATTATATTCGTGCCGACCTGCATAAGTTGGATGTCTTGATCAATCTGGTGGGGGAAATGCTTACTGCCGAAGACATGCTCACCCGTCATCCTGCGGTGGTTGGTCTGGGGAATGAAGAAGTTGAAAAAGCCATTCATCAACTACGTCTGGTTTCCCAGGATCTGAGGGATGTGGCCATGGCCGTACGCATGATCCCATTGAAATCTTTGTTTCAAAAAATGATGCGGCTGGTGCATGATCTTTCCCGAAAAGCCGGAAAGCAAGTGGAACTGAAATTGTCCGGTGAAGAAACGGAAGTGGATAAAACCGTCATCGAGAAAATCGCTGATCCGCTGGTTCATATCGTGCGCAATGCCATTGACCATGGTATTGAATCTTCTCAGGAACGCCAAAAGCAGAATAAACCGGAGCAAGCAAAACTTTGGATCGTCGGCAAACACGAAAGCGGCGAAGTATTAATCATGGTTAAAGATGACGGCCGGGGATTATCCAGAAAAAAAATTCTGGAAAGAGCCAGGGAAAAAGGACTGCTCCATGGCGATGGCAGCGATTTAAGCGATGCCCAAGTTTATAAATTCATTTTTGAACCCGGCTTTTCCACCAGCGAGACGGTGACGGCCATTTCCGGCCGTGGCATAGGTTTGGATGTGGTTAAAAAAAACATTGAAAAATTAAGCGGCCGGGTGGATGTCCGCAGCCTGCCGGGCCAGGGCACCAGTTTTATTCTGCATATTCCTTTAACCTTGGCCATCATTGAGGGCATGCTGGTGCGTTTGGGGAATACCCGTTATAACATCCCCCTGCTCAACATTCAGGAATCATTTCGTTGTCAGCCCCGGCAGATCACCATCACCCCGGATGGCAAGGAATTGGCACGCCTCAGGGAAGATATTTATCCCGTTATCCGGCTGCATGAAGTTTTCCGGAAAAAACCCGATCATCATCAACTGGAGGAGGGGATTTTAATTGTGGTGGAATCAGAGCGGCAAAAGGCCTGTCTGTTTGTTGATGAGATCCTGGGCGAACAAGAGACCGTGATCAAGGCCTTGCCAAAATATCTCAGTCGGTCTTGCCCTCTTTCCGGGTGTACCTTATTGGCTGATGGCGAAGTGACTTTCATCTTGAACATTGCCGCCTTGATGGAGAGGACGTAACCGGTTCTTGTTGCGGAAGCGGGTATTGACGGCGGCTTGCGCAAGTACAGGCATCCCGGCATACGCGGGACAAGTTGGCTGTACCCCGCAAAGACCTTTTTTTCTTATGCCGCCCCAGGGCGGGTACGACACTTTAGATAAAAATAGTCATTCCGCAACAGGAACTGACCAGGGTTGGTGAAAAGATGGTCGTAGGGAAACATCTTAAGGAGGCTTTCCATGAAGTATAACCAAGCGCCTGAATTCCTGGATGAAGCCTGGTTTGATGTTGAAGATGAAGAAGAGCAAAAAAACCGCTATTTGGTATTCCTCTTGGGCGAAAATTACGGCATTGATATCACTCAAGTCATGGAAATTGTAGGCTTGCAAAAGATAACCGAAGTTCCCGAAGTGCCGGAATACGTCATCGGCGTGATCAACCTGCGGGGGCAGGTAGTCCCTTTGATTGACGTGCGCACCAGATTCCGCATGGAACCCAGAACGTATGATGACCGGACCTGCGTGATCGTGGTCAACCTCGCAGATGCGAGCGTGGGCTTGATTGTAGATACCGTGAAAGAGGTTCTGGAAATTGATGAAGCAGATATATCCCCCAGTCCTAAGGTGGCTGCCGGCACGAGCAACCAATACATCGCCGCCTTGGGCAAAGTTGGAGAGGATGTCGTCATTCTTTTGGATGTAGCCAAGATTATTTTTGAAGACGACTTGGAAAAAATACAAAACATCGAGACAACAGGATGAGGCCATGACATCCAAAAGAGAGCAGTTCATAAAATTATTGGGAGCCGTGGTTGCCGTCTGGACGCATAAGATGAACAAGCTTCCCCAACGCTTCAGATCAGGGATGAGACGATGGCCATGGCGGACAAAATTGGGCGGGCTAAAAAAAGTATTTGCGGATAGGATCACCATCATTCTTCACCAGATCTCGGAGGTCGGTAAAATGAAAATTCAAACGAAATTAAGTGCCGGGTTTTTAGTCATCGCTGCGCTGGGTCTGGTCATCGGCATTATTGCTTTGGCCACAAATTACTGGTATAGCCGCAGTGTCATGGAAACCGGGGCGTATGAAGCGCTGCATAGCGAACTGTTGGAGCGTGAAATCGACCATCTTCTGTTTGCGGATTCCATCAAGCGGTTTGCCATGGGGATTGATAAAAAGATAAATGCCGAGCTGGATTATACCCAATGTCAATTCGGGAAATTTTTATATGGCGGACGTTATAATGAAATCAAGCATCTGGATTTGGAAATTTTCAGTACACTCGAAGGGATCAAGCTGCTGCATAAGCAAATGCATGAAACCGCCGAAAAAATGGTGCAAACCGTGAATAAAAGCCGGAACAAACGCGCGGCCCTTGAACAGGCCAGAAGGCTTTTCCGGCTTGAAACCGCGCCATTGTTGGAAACGATTCGCGGGGAATTCCATAACATCTTTGCCATTGCCGAAAGAAAGGAAAAATATTTACGGAAAGAACAAAAGGCCACGCAAAGGGAACAGAAGATAGTTATCTGGATCAGTATCTTGGCCGGTGTTTTCCTGGCATTTGGACTGGGTTATCTCATTTCCCGCGATATCTGTCTGCCGTTGAAAAGAGTGGTTCAATTGGCCAAAGCCATTGGCAAAGGCGACATCTCCCAACGTCTTAAGATCAAAAGAAGTGATGAGATCGGAGAGATGGCCGTCGAGTTGGACAGGATGTCGGACAGCTTGGAGAGCAAATCGGAATTGGCCCATAAGATTGCCTCCGGCAACTTGAGCCATGTGCCCGAAGTCTCAACTGAAGATCGTTTGGGCCAGGCCTTGGGCGTCATGGTGATCAATCTCAGGGACATCATCACTCGAATATCCACAGCCTCCGACCAGGTTTCCACGGGTGCCAGGGAAGTGACGACCACCAATAATGCGCTTGCTCAAGGCGCCGCAGAACAAGCCGCGACCATGCAGGAAATTACTTCTTACACAGCAGAGGTCGTTACGAAGATAAATGTTAACGCCGAAAGTGCAAACCAGGCCAAACAATTGGTCAATAACGTCATGGATTCCGCCCATCAAGGAAACGAGCGGATGCATACCATGGTCACTGCCATGCAAGACATTCGACAGGCCAGCACAAACATTTCCAAAATCATTAAGGTCATTGATGATATTGCCTTTCAGACCAACTTATTGGCATTAAATGCCGCCGTCGAAGCCGCCCGGGCGGGGCGCTACGGCAAAGGCTTTGCGGTGGTTGCGGGAGAAGTGAGAAATCTTGCCGGCCGGAGCGCCAAGGCGGCTCAGGAGACGGCGGAATTGATCGAGGGATCATTGCGGAAGGTGGAGACCGGTTCCGGTATTGCGCAGCAAACGGCAGAGGCATTAAATGACATTATCAATGGCGTTGTTAAAGCCAATGATCTGGTTACTGAGATTGCGACAGCTTCTTGCGAGCAGGCCCAAGGAATCACTCAGATCAATGACGGATTGCAGCAAATTGATTCCGTCACCCAAAGAAATTCAGCCAACGCGGAACAGACCGCATCCGCTGCCGAGGAGCTCTCCTCCCAGGCCGGAGACCTTCGTAGCATGATCCGGCATTTTACATTGAACAATGGCAACGATTCCGGGCCAAGCCACAATCAGACTTCGGGTAAATCCGAAAACAACGAATTCACCTCAACGCCAGCCGAGGCCGACAGGCATCGGGAACCCGGGAAGAACACGCCTGAAGGAGAAGAAGCGGTTGACCGTGAGAAAAAAACGGAGGCCAATAACATGCGGTCTGAACCGCAAATTATTTTAGATGACCAAGATTTCGGCAGGTATTAAGACAACCATGGAATATGATGCCATGCGGACAAATGGAACCATCATGAATCAGGATAAACATCATTCTCCGGCAGGGGACTGGGCCGAACCTGTTATTGTGCTTACCGCCGCAGAGTTTGAAAAGCTGCGCATCCTGATCAATCTACGCTTAGGCATCGCCTTAAGTCCCGCAAAGAAAGACCTGGTCAACGGGCGCCTGCAAAAAGTTTTAAAGGCTCGAGGGTTTGCTTCTTTTGAGGCCTATTACCAGTTCCTGGTTCATACCAAGGATAGTGACGCCCTGTCGGAGCTGGCCGACCACATTTCCACTCAGCATACTTATTTTTATCGGGAAAAAGAGCACTTCGAATTTTTCAGCAAGGTTTACCTGCCCGCCATAGCCAAACAGCGGGAAGATATAAGCCAAAAAGATTTGCGCGTCTGGTGCGCCGGTTGTTCAACCGGCGAAGAGGCCTATACACTGGTCATACTCATGCTGGATTATTTTCAAAAAGAATATCCCCTTTGGCAGGCCGGTGTGTTGGCAACAGATATTTCTTCAGCAGCATTGGTCAAGGCAAGGGAGGGCCTTTATCCGGAAGAACGCCTTCGGGCCCTGCCCCGGCATTTGAAGTCAAAATATTTGCATAAAACCTCTGACGGATCCTGGGCTGTCGACCCGCGGATCAGACGGGAAGTGATCTTTCGCCGGTTAAATCTCATCCAGGGAAAATTTCCCCTCCGCAAACCTTTTGACATTATTTTTTGCCGCAACGTCATGATTTATTTTGATGAACCCACACGAGAGAGCTTGATCCGCCGGCTTTACGATTGGATCACGCCCGGCGGGTATCTTTTTATCGGGCAAACCGAGTCCATCCGGCATAACGCCGTTCCATTTGAATACATTATGCCGGCACTTTATCGCAAGCAGGAGAAATTATAGTATGAAGCGCAGCATCCGGGTATTGATTATTGACGACTCAGCATTGGCGAGAGAGCTGCTTTCCCGGGGACTCTCCCAGGATCCCGGCATCAACGTCGTGGGGACGGCCTTTGATCCCTATGATGCCAGGGATCAAATCATCAAGCTGAGACCTGATGTCCTGACACTGGATGTTCAGATGCCGCGCATGGATGGTCTGGAATTTTTAAAGAAATTAATGCCGCAATATCCTTTGCCGGTCGTGGTGGTCAGCGCCTTTACTGAAAAAGGCAAGAAAATTGTGCTGGAAGCCCTGGAACTGGGGGCCGTGGATTTTGTGGCCAAACCGCGGGCCGACCGGGCTCAGGATTTAAGCGCCATGCTGATGGAGCTGGCGACCAAGATCAAGATCGCCTCAATTGCCAATGTGGCCCATTGGAAACAAGATGATAAAAAACAAGGCCGGCCGACACCAATAGCAAGAAAAGCCCTGACGGCATCCACGGCCAAAGTCATTGCAATCGGTGCTTCTACAGGCGGCACGGAAGCCATACGCGAAGTCGTGACCCATTTGCCGGCTGACACACCGGGGATCGTCATTGTCCAACATATGCCGCCGGGATTTACCGGCCTCTATGCCAGCAAGTTAAACCCGCTTTCAGTCATGGAGGTTAAGGAAGCGGAAGATGGAGAGCAGATCCGGGCCGGATGCGCGCTGATCGCCCCGGGTGCACGGCAACTCAAGGTTTTCCGGCAAGGCAATGAGTACAAAGTAAGTGTTCATCCGGGCCAGCGTGTCAATGGGCACTGCCCTTCCGTGGAGGTTATGATGCAAAGCGTGGCCGAAGAGGTAAAGGCCAATGCCATTGGTGTCATGTTAACCGGCATGGGCCGGGACGGCGCTCATGCCATGAGCCAGATGCGCCAGGCGGGTGCACGGTGCATTGCCCAGGATGAAGCCACGTCGGTTGTGTTTGGCATGCCCAAGGTGGCCTTTGAATTGGGTGGTGCTGAAAAACTGGTGCCACTGCACCTCATCGCGTCGACGATCATGGAATTATTAAGCGGGATGGCGTGCAGATGAATACCATCTTATTGAAAACCGGGGACCTGGGCGTGATCAAAGAGCCTGAGGAACAGCTGCAAATTGTAGGACTCGGTTCCTGCGTGGCCGTAATCCTATCGGATTTAGACAGACGATGCGTGGCCATGGGTCATGTGGCGCTGCCGGATAGTAATGCCAATCCTGATTTGGCCCGGAAGAAACCCGGGTATTTTGCCGATACCGGGATTCCCATCCTTTTGGGATCTGCGCAACAGGCCCGCCCGAACGGGCCTCACCACGGCATGGCTGCAAAGTTGGTGGGAGGTGCGGACAACGTAGGTTTGAATAATTCTTTTAATATAGGCAAGCGAAATATCCTGGCCATTAAAAAAATGCTCTGGACTCATGGCGTGGGCGTCATTGCCGAGGATGTTGGCGGTAATTTTAGCCGAACCGTGACGATTGACAGTTGTTCAGAACATGTTTGCATATCATCAACGGACGGGCGCCGCTGGAAAATCTAGGGGCAATGCCAGGCGTGATTTTGCGACCAAACCGGCGGCAATGATGCAAGACCATAAGAGCACCGGTGGCCAAGTGTTCCATGCGGCGGGTATAAATGTTGGGAGGAGGAAACAATATGAAAAGGATTATGGTGGCCGATGACTCCGGCACATCACGTATGATTATACAATGTTGTTTCTCCATGGCCGGTTGCCGTGATGCTGAATTTCTTCAAGTGGCTGACGGTGAAGAAGCGCTCAAGACATTGAAGGCGGAAGATGTTGACATGATCGTCACAGATATAAACATGCCCAATATGACCGGAGAAGAATTGCTCAGGAGTATCCGCGCCGAAAATAGATGGGGAAGTATACCTGTGGTCATTATCAGCAGCAAGATGACGCCGGAAAAAGAAAAAGACATGCTGGCGTTAGGGGCAACGGCCACACTGAACAAACCCATATCACCGGTTGGAATCATGGGGTTATTAAGACAGCTTGGCTGGACAAGCGGCAATGCGTAGGACGATTCCGCAAGGCGCGCTGGCGAGCGCTATTTACCAGGCAACACGCGAAACCTTGGAGGGCACCGTTTTTCTGACCATTGCCAAGGCTGAAGCTGCGCCTCCCCAATATGATGCCACGGCCGCCTTGTGGGCCCAAGTGGATGTGGAAAATCCGGTCACCGGAAGCTTAACCTTGCTATGCGCGCCCGAACTGCTCAGGCAGATGACCACGTTTCTGCATGGCGATCTGGAGGAAGAATTTGTGGAAGAAAAAATGATGGATGTCCTGAAGGAAATGGTCAACACATTGACGGGGCGCTGTATGAATATTTTAATGCCGGGTGCAAAAGACTTTTCCATTGGATTGCCCAGCAGTGGCCGGGGGCGGCCGAAAAGAGGATCAGGGACGTGGCATCACTATTGTACGGATAATGGCCTGCATCTTTCGGTAATGTCAAGTTTATGACCATGCCGGGGCCCGGGCAGATTATCCTAAGTGTTTGAAATCCGGCAATAAGTACTCTTTATCTCCCTCCCCCTCATCTCCCGTGGCTTGCCGCGGGGATACAAGAAAGGGGCTTCGGGGAATGAACTATGGATACCCTGCGCCATGGCGCAGGAGGCATCATCAAAATTCAAATAAAACGAAGGGGGACGTCATGCCGGGATAAAATACTTGTCACTGAAAATGAATGTTGTCCGGTTGTCAAAATTCCACGTATTCAGTACAAGGACAATCGAAACGTCATCGGCTTTAAAGATTGGTAAACCAGCTTTTAAAACAGGAGGAGAATAAATAATGAAGACATTTGGCAAAATGATCTATGCTTGCGGTTTAGGCACTTTTATCCTGCTGGCTGCAGCCTGCAGCAATCAATCCGGATTAGAAAAAAGTGGAGCGGCAAATGGGGAAATAACCTTCACCGGTTGTGGAATTGTAAAAACCGCCTTTATGCAAGAGATTGGCAATGCCTATGAAAAGAAGACCGGCACCAAAGTGATTATTACCGGTGGCGGTGCGACAAAAGGAATAAGATTTGCTGCTGCTGAAAAGGCGGATATCGGAGGCGGATGCCGGCACACCCTGAATGTCCCGGAAGAAAAAAACGCCAAAGGCACGCGGGTTGCCTGGGATGGGCTGGTCGTGATCGTCAATCCTGACAATCCGGTAAAGAATCTGACCGTGAATCAGCTAAACCAGATCCTAACCGGGAAAATAACCAATTGGTCGCAAGTGGGCGGAAAGAATGTGGAAATCCAGGTGCTGGCCAGAACCGGAAAAATATCCGGTGTGGGCAGGATGACGCGCGAATTAATTTTTGGTAATCCGGAAATGAATTACACGGAAAACGCAATAATTTTTCCCAGTACAGGACCACTGGAAACCGCTGTTGAAAACAATGTGGATGCCATAGGTATTTCCGGGGCCAGCAGCGCGAGGAAAAGACAAGTCGCTTTGTTAAAAATAGACGGCGTAGAACCCTCATACGAGAATATTTCCTCGGGAAAATATCCCTTTTTCCGGCCGCTATACCTTTTTACTGCCCGTGAAGCTCACAGCAAAGCCAAAGCATTGGTAAGCTTTGTACTTAGTGAGGAGGGACAAGAAGTGATCAAGAGCCAAGGCACGGTTACCTTAAAAGATGGCGATGGCCTATTGGCATCCTATGCCGGCAAGATGAAAAAATTAGGGATTGATGATAATTTGTGGAGGTAATCCATATAAGCCTTCTTTCCAGGAAAGTACTATACGGAAGCAGGCCTTTTTTGGTCGGATGATTTTTGGCCTCAGGAACTAACGGGCGACTTGCAGCCCTGTTTTCTTAAGTGATGGTGAAAGTCCATTTCTTCGGTACCCGTGAATGCCGGAGAAGGTCAACGGCAGGATTATCACATAGGGGTAATAGGTTCCGCCGACCCATCGAGCGGAGCGGCCTATGGTAGGTTACTTGCAGCGTCGTGAGGCGCGCAGGGGGAGGGCCTGAGACCGAGGACGAGACCCGTATTTCTCCGCAAAGCGACGGCGTGCGGGGAATCAGGCCGAGGTGGCGTGTTCAGGGGGTGAGCCTTCGTTAGGTGTTTCAACCCGGCCCTAAAAAGGGAGCAAGCTGCGGAGAAACACGGAGCGCCGCAGTGGGACTGAACATAAGTGATTAGGCATGGGGAGCATCTGAAGAAGAAAACAGGGCGACCGAGTGATGCTTTGCGGAAATATCGGAGCAGGAAGCCGAGAAAGGCCCTGGGAGCCTGACGCGACCGCAAGGCGTAAGCGCCGTAAAAGTAGTTCCGTCCTGGTCAAGGGCGGAACGAAGTACCGACTCCGTGAAAGGAGGGTCAAGATGGCAACTGTGGGCAGGGATACGCCCCGACCGGAATGGATATTATATGAAAGGGACGCCTTCGGCAGCCCCGACCGGAATGGATATTATATGAAAGGGACGCCTTCGGCAGCCCCGACCGGAATGGATATTATATGAAAGGGACGCCTTCGGCAGCCCCGACCGGAATGGATATTATATGAAAGGGACGCCTTCGGCTGCGTACTCTAAAATGATTACTCTTTGGGAAAAATTAGAAGAAGGGTGTGGGACGTGGGGGATTAGGTTAAGTTCGTCACAAATTGACCAATTTCGCCTTTACATGGATAAGATTAAAGCGTGGAATAAGAAAATTAATATCACAGCCAATGATCAGGAAGAAGATATTATAGTTAAGCATTTTATCGATTCTCTTGCAGGACTTAGATATGTTGAGGAAAATGTTCAAAACGTCATGGATATGGGAACAGGGGCAGGATTTCCAGGATTGCCCATTAAGATAATCAGACCAGAGCTGCCTATGACTTTTGTTGATTCTTCCAAAAAGAAAATGATGGTTCTTCAAGATATTTGCCAAACCCTGGGTATTGACCATTATAAGGTTATGGATAAAAATATTGAGATCATAGGAAGAGAAAAAGCATTTAGAGAAACTTATGATGTGGTCCTGGTCCGGGCTTTGGCTTCCTTAAACATTATATTGGAATATGGTTTACCTATTTTAAGGAATAAAGGCCATATGGTTATTTATAAAGGACCCCATGTGGAAGAAGAAGTGGAAAACTCCCAAGATGCGCTCACCATTTTAGGTGGTCAATTAAAAGAAAAGGATTATTTTTATTTGCCATTATCGGAAAGTCAAAGAGTTATTCTATATGTGGAAAAGGTGGGGAAAACACCGGATAAATATCCAAGAAGTGTTGGTATTCCACGTAAGCGTCCGATAATTAACCAAAATGTGTAAAAGATACCATAATTCAATAAGTATGATTACATCAATAAACTAATGAATGATCGTAACTACTCAGGTCTCTTGCGTATCCAAGCTGGCCAAGCCGGAAGCCTTGGATAAGGTCGTGAAAAAATGGGAATCCCAAGAGCGAATTCTCAAATTTGTTTATGAAGCCGGCCCTTGCGGGTATCAAACCTATCGTTATCTTAGCTCCAAAGCGTTTGAATGCATGGTTGCCGCACCTTCATTAATACCCAAGAAGAGCGAAACCCACATTAAAAATAACCGCCGCGGCGCCATCACTAAAACCGGCAAACCACCACATACGGAGAGCCTTGGTGGAGCAGCCTGGTCATACCGGGCCCCCGCACGCATCAGCTAAAACATATTGGAATGCCAACACGATTTATCACCGACAATCCGCGAAATCGCCTGGAGGCGCAAGTCCGGCTTTGCGACCACCATCGGCGTCTGACAGGCAAAGGCCAAAAGACCCAAGTCGTTGTCGCTGCTATTGCCAGAGAACTGGCAGCGTTTATAAGGGCCGTGGCTCAAGTTGTCCCTCTACGGTCAATGCATAACAGCCAGCCGGACCGATATTGGAGGTGATGCCTATAGATGCACATAAAGATCCAAAATAGGTTCAGGGAAGCGACTGCGGTCAGGAGAACCCTCGCCAGACTCTATAGGATATGGCGCAAGCCTAGCTCCTTCATTTAGTCAGAGGCAGCTCCGACCAGAATCTTATAGGTAGTATCAATATATTGTGGATATAGGGAGATTAATACCAAGCACAGTAAAATCCCGTGGGCTTATGTCAAGAGAAGGATAACGATAGACATAAACGTTTTTTCATCGAGCGAGAGTACCTTTGAATTAATCATTCTTATCTTATAATAAGATTGTAATCAATCAATCTTTGTTGGGAGAACTTGTTATTCAAATAGTGATACCTTAGTTCAACCATTGAAATAATCTTATGGATAAACACAATATAGTGTATTATAAACAACGCAATAGCCATTACAGATTTTTGATATAATAGTAACTACCCAGGTCATTTCGAACATATTGAGTGTAGATAGTGTACCTTGGCCAGATTGGATATGCAAGAGACCTGAGCAGTTACATATGAAGATTAATATGGCATTATTGAACTTATAGGGTCATTTAAGTGGGGCATTCATGCGTATTCAATGGTTGGCTTTAAAAAATTTCAGAAATTACCTTTCTTTTGAAAGTTCATTTTCGCCGGAATTAAATATTCTTATTGGTCTCAATGCGCAAGGAAAAACGAATTTAATTGAAGCCCTTTATCTGATCGGCACGACCAAATCTTTTAGAAAAGCCGAACAGGAATTTTTAATCAAGATCAATGAAAAAAATGCATGGTTAAAAGCATTAATTATAAAAAATGATCTTGAAAAAGAAATTATATTTAAATTTAATGAGCAAAAAAGAAAAGAAATCATGGTTAATAATAAAAAAATAAACAAACTGACCGACTATATTGGAAATGTTAATATCAGCCTTTTTTCGCCTGATGATTTAGGACTCATCAAAGGCGATGCTTCTTTTCGAAGAAAATTTTTAGATATGGTTTTGTGTCAAACTAACAAGCATTATTTGGCTGACCTGATAAGGTATCAAAGAGTCATTAAACAGCGCAATGTCATCTTAAAGGAAATAAAAAATGGAAGTAAAAAAATAAAAGAGTTGGAGCCATGGAATGAACAATTAGTAAATTATTCTTTTAAAATATGTTTAAAAAGAAATGAATTGTGCAATAATATTAACATTATAGCCAATAAATTTCAAAAAATAATAAAAAACACTGAAAATCTAACGATAAAATATATCGATTCCCTCTGGAAAGGGGAACGTCCTATTGATCAAGAAATGGAGCCGGCCTTTAAGCATCAACTAGGCCGGATTGAACAGGAAGAAATCATTCGCGGAACCACGCTTTTAGGCCCTCATCGCGATAATTTGATGGTCTGTATTAATGATATGAATACCAGAGAATTTGCTTCTCAGGGGCAACAACGTTCTGCGGCGATTAGCATGCGTATGGCAGAAGTGGAATATATTAAGGGCGTGGCCGGCGAATACCCCATTTTATTGCTTGACGATATTTTTTCCGAATTGGATGATACGAGAAAGACCTTTTTGAATGATTACCTTGATCAGGGCATCCAAATTTTTCTCACTGGCACCAGGGAGCAAGATTTTAAAACCGTGATCAGACAGGCTGCGGTTTATCAGATCCATAATGGGACAAGTCATCTGGTCAGCGAAGGATCATGGAACAGGAATGATTAAGAGAAAAACACCCAAAAAAATCGACAGCCTTATTTCCGGGCTATTAAAAAAATGGCAGACCAAGACTGATCACAAGACCATTTGGTTAAGTTCGCTCTGGGTGGCGATTGTGGGTGAAAAAAT
>CAYVTN010000021.1:0-17301 GCA_964454395.1 uncultured bacterium
TAGGTTAAAATCATTTATCAAATCCCCCTTGGTCCCCCTTTGCAAAAGGGGGAAAAAGCATATAGGTGCAGTTATTAATGGAGACGCAACATACATAAGGTTTTTAATGATTTTAAGTCCGACAGACTCCTAGGGCGTTTCTATACGGGTGAAAAAAGTCATTAAAAAGAAGAATTAGCTCAGGACATAAGGAGCAAAAAGGTTACTAATATAATGATGGATCAAATCAAAGCAATGTTGAAGGGAAAGGGTCTTTATTACCTTTTGAGAGGGGGGGTATAATGAGACTCAGAATAAATCTGATAAAACGAAAAGCGTATTATCTAGAAGCCATGATGATTTTGTTTTTGCTGGGAGGTCCAAGTTTCCAAGGTTATATGACAATGCCCAAAACCAACCAATCCTTATGGCCCACCACGGAAGTGAAGCCAAAGGCAGACATGTCCTCGCCCCGGCAACAGATGCTCCAGGCTTTCAAAACCACTAACTATGCGGCGATCAACAATATTTTCGATAATCTGCACAGCGACTGGCCTATTGATTACATTAAAGCCGTGGCATGGGTGGAAAGTGGTTGGAAACAATTCGACCGAAGGGGTCGGCCCATGGTGAGTTATGTCAGAACCAATCCTGCTGATTATCCGCATGACGGCGGTGACTGGGGCATCATGCAGATTAATCTGGGCAGAGGTGGGTTGAACAGAAACAACTGGAATGTTGACAGGGTGAAACAAGATCCCCTTTACAACATTAAAGCCGGTTTGTCTGTTTTGGACAGCAAGAAGAAATACCTGTGGCGGTTGAAGCAGCGTGATGATTGGCAGAACCTGCAATCCCGTTACCAGCTTGATGGGCGCAGCCATATGGCCATGGTGCTTAAAGCCTATAACGGATTTCAGCCGTCATGGAATTATGTGTTGCGTGTGGAAGATGCCATAAAGACCAAACCCTGGCTGGCTGCCATAGAGCGGCAAGCCAAACAACATCCGGTGCAAATGACGCTGCTGAGCGTCGCCAAGCACAACGGCAATCCCGCCGGACCCAAAGGCCTTATGCCCACGCAATGGTTTATTTTTCCTGACGCCATTGCAGGCCATCAAAGACAACAGTATATGGTCTTCAAGAGCAGAGGCATGGACCACAATTACTTTGTTATCCACATCAAGGACAACCCAATAAAAAAGACCGACCGTCGCTTTGCCGGGCTTTAGTCTGTATCACTAAGATCTGCTCATGTTGCGGAGATTATTTTTATCCGTAGGGGCAGGCATGCGGTGCCTCTACCACGTCCTGAACCGGATAGGTAAGGCAGGGGCGTATTGCATACGCCCCTGCACACTCCCCATCAAAAAACAGCCTTTTCATTCCGGCCTTGCCCGGCGTTGCCGGCAAAGGGAACTCATTTCCGGGCAGGTTCCTTGACCAGAAAAATCAAAAGCAGCATGGAGATTAAAGCCAACGTGCCGCCTAAACCAAAAGCCACCAGCCCGCCATAACCGGGATATAAATGGTCAAAGTAAGTATAGAGAAATCCGAAGAGGATGCTCGCCGGCAAGGCGCCCAGCCCGATGGCGAAATTATACATGCCAAAAGCGCTGCCCCGTTTCTCCTCGCCCACCATATCAGCCACAAAGGCTTTTTCCGTGCCTTCCGTAAAAGCATAATACAAGGCATAGACCGCAAAAAGAATGAATGTTGCCCCTACCTGCCAATGGACCGGCAGAAAGACCAGCATGGCAAAGGAGAAGTAGACCAGGGCATAAACCGACCAGCCGATATTGATTACAATTTTGCGGCCAATACGGTCTGAAAGCGCGCCAAAAGGCGTGGAGAAAATAACCTTGATCACGTGGAAAAAGGCCCAGATAAGGGGCAGAAACAAAATATTGATCAATTCCGCCTGGGTTTTAACATTTCCAAAGCCGGCGACCAGCTTTTGCAGCATGGGAATAGAATCCGTCAGATGAACCACTGCCCCGCTTTTGTGAATCGCTTCTTCCACCCGGAACAGCAAAAAGGCATCCGACGAATTGCCCAGGGTAAACAGGGTGACCACCAGCAAATAACGCAGGAAATTGTTATCAAAGGTTTTGAGGGAAAATCTGAAGGCAGCCGGTTTGCCGGTGCGGGGTGCTGTTTCCTTGACCAGAAAGACAATGGTCAGCACGGCCAGCAGGCCCGGGACCAGGGAAAGAAAAAAGGTCCAGCGCAAAGTTAAAAGGACATCATGCATCCCAAAGCCCACCAGCAGCACCAGCAGGACGGTAATGGCCAGAAAAGGACCGACCACCGCGCCGGCATGGTCCATGGCGCGGTGAAAGCCATACGATTTGCCGCGGCTATTCTCGCTGACCACCGAAGCAATCAGCGCATCGCGCGGCGCCGTGCGGATGCCCTTGCCCACCCGGTCCGCCATGCGCACAAAAATGATTTGCCATGCGGCCGTTACCAGGCCGGTCAAAGGCCTGACCAGAGACGACAATCCGTAGCCCAGCAGTACCAACAGCTTGCGTTTGGCGAATTTGTCCGATATGACGCCGCCCGCCAGCTTAAGCATGGCCGCTGTGGTTTCGGCCACCCCTTCGATCACTCCCAGGATGACCGCCCCGGCGCCCAGACCGGCGACGAATATGGGAATGAGCGGATAGATCATTTCCGTGGCCGCATCGGTGAAAAGACTCACCAAACCCAGCATGACGACTGTAAAGGGAATGGTTTTTTTTAGTTTGGTGTTCATGCCTTGGACGTCCTCCTTTTCGCGGTTCGAACTCTATAAAGGCGCTCTGTAAAACCGCCCTCTTTTTCAAACTCCAGCGCAAGGCGTTCGACCTGCCGGTCGAGAAAGTAACACGCCAGGTTTAGAAGCGAAAGCGCGGCGTTGGCCGCCAAGCCGGCGGAACTCAAGGACTGACACGGACGATCACCGACAGGCACGGGTTTTAATCCATCGTGTTTGTCCGTGAAAGTCCGTGTCCGTCCATGCCCGTCCGTGATTCTCTTGCGCTCTTCCTGCACCCAGGCCTGCACTTCATCAAGACTCTGAGGTTTTGCCGCCTTAAAGCGCATCAAAACCGGATGCCGGGGGCCGAGCCTTTCCAATCCCCGCTGCCGCAAAAAATCCTCGTAATCAAGTTTCAGTTCCTCCAGACTGGCGCGTGCCACCTGAGTGAGTTTGAGTTCTGTTTTCTTTGAGGTCGCCGAGGCCTGCGAGCCTTCGGCAATATTTTGTACACCGCTGCGCGCGGCCTGCACCATTTGATCACGGGTCCGACTGCGCCTATCGATATAGCGATCGCAAAATCGCACGGTCAGATCATAAATAAGTTGCGCGATCTGAAAGCCTTTCAATTTGCGGTAGCCGCCATGCTTTGGAATCAACTCTGACAAGCCAACTTCTTCCTTTCGATCCTATATCGTCTGCCCCAAAAACTGGGCCTGATAGAGCTCGGCATAAAATCCTTTTTTATCCAGCAAGTCCTGATGCGAGCCGGTCTCCACGATTTTGCCTTCATTCATGACCAGAATGGTCTGGGCATCACGGATGGTGGAGAGCCGGTGGGCAATGACAAAAGAGGTCCTGCCCTGCATGAGGGTCTGCATGGCTTGCTGGATGAGCAGTTCGGTACGGGTGTCCACATTGGAGGTGGCTTCATCCAAAATCAGAATTCCGGGATCAGCCAGCAGCGCCCGCGCCAACGTAATCAATTGCTTTTCGCCGGCCGAGATATTGGCCGCATCTTCATTCAGCATGGTCTGGTAACCATCCGGCAAAGCCCGGATAAAGTGGTCGGCATGGGCTGCCTGGGCCGCGCTCACAATGTCCTCCTGGCTGGCGCCGGGACGGCCATAGGCAATGTTGTCGCCAATGGTGCCTTGAAACAGCCAGGAATCCTGCAGCACCATGCCGAAGTGGCGGCGCAACCGGCTGCGCTGATAGGCCTTGATGTTATGGTGGTTGACTTCAATGGCGCCTTCCCAAACATCGTAAAAGCGCATCAGCAAATTGACCAAAGTGGTCTTACCTGCGCCGGTGGGGCCCACAATGGCCACGGTCCGACCGGGCGCCACAGCCAGGTTGAGGTTTTCAAACAAGGGCGTTTCCGGCCGGTAGCCAAACCGAACATCGTTAAAACGCACGTCCCCGCCGGCTTCCACATGCTGCAGGGCGCCGGGCGCGTCAGCCGGTTCTTCCGCCTCGTCGAGCACCTGAAAAATCCGTTCTCCCGAGGCCACGGCCGATTGCAGCAAATTGATCATGGCCGCGCTCTGGGCCACGGGCTGGGTGAACATGCGGATGTATTGGATAAAAGCCTGCACATCCCCCAGGGTCAAGCTGCGCCTGGCCACCATCATGCCGCCGGCCACGCACACCGCCACATAGCCCAAGTTGCTGATGAAATTCATGAGCGGGAAAATAAATCCTGAAATAAACTGGGCCTTCCAGCCGGCGTCATAGAGGCGTTGGTTGATGTCATCAAAGTGCCGCAGTGATCGGGCTTCATAGCCAAAGGCCTTGACCACCCCGTGGCCGCTGAGCATCTCCTCCACATGGCCGTTAAGCTCGCCCAGGGCTTTTTGCTGGGCAATAAAAAAACGTTGCGACGTGCGGGCAATGAGCATGGTGGCCAGAAACGACAGGGGCAAGGTGATGATGGTGATCAAAAACAGCATGGGGCTGATGATCAGCATCATGACGGAAGCGCCCACGATGCCGATGGCCGAGGAAATCAATTGCGGCAGGCCCTGCTGCAAAATATTGTTGATATTATCCACATCATTGGTGGCGCGACTCATGATGTCGCCGTGGCTGTGGCCGTCATAAAACTTAAGCGGCAGGCGGGCCAGTTTTTCATCAATTTGTTTGCGCAGCAGGTAAACCGTTTTTTGCGCGATCACTGCCAGGGAGCGCTGGACAATATAGGTAAAGGCCGCGCTCATGGCGTATAACCCCGCCAGGGCCAGCAACACCCGGATCAGATAGGCATGATCGATTCCGGCGCCCGCCACATGGGCCAGGATGCCCGTGGTCTCCTTGAACAAACGGGTAATGGCCAGCCCGAGGACCTTGGGCGCCACCGTGGTCAACAGGGTGCTGATGACCATCAAACCAAACAGCAGGGTTAGCCGGCCGGCAAAGGGCCGAAGATAGGCAGCCAGCCGTCTGACCGTGCCTTTAAAATCCTTGGCTTTCTCCACCGGACTGCCCAGGGTGCGCATATGGCCGCCCCCGCCGAATATGCCCCGTCCCGAACGGGATGATGATGAAGGCTGGGGACGTTGATCGGCACTCATGCCAATTCCTCCTGCGAGAGCTGGGAGTAGACGATTTCCTTGTATACCGGACAGGCGGTTAACAAGTCCTGGTGCCTGCCCTGCCCCACCAGCCGTCCTTCGTCGAGGACCAAAATGCGCTCGGCATTCATCACGGTGGTGACCCGCTGGGCCACCATGAGTATGGCCACGCCGGTCAATTCCTGCCGCAAGGCCTGCCGGAGGGCGGCGTCGGTTTTAAAATCGAGAGCGGAAAAGCAATCATCAAAAATGTAAATCTCCGGTTTGCGCACCAGGGCCCGCGCAATAGCCAGGCGCTGTTTCTGGCCGCCCGACAAATTGGCACCGCCCCTGACCAGCATGGCATCCAAGCCGCCTTCCATGGCCTGGATAAAGGGCCAGGCCTGTGCCGTTTGAGCTGCTGCAATCAGCTCGTCATCGCCGGCGTCTTCCCGGCCGAAACGCAGGTTGTCGCGTATGGTACCGGTAAAAAGCGTGGCCTTTTGCGGCACATAGCCGATCCTGCGCCGCAGCTGCTCCAGGTCCAGGTCCCGTAAGTCCACACCACTGAGGCAAACACTGCCGCCGGTTACATCGTAGAAGCGCGGCAACAGGCTGACCAGAGTTGTTTTGCCCGAGCCGGTACTGCCGATAATGG
This sequence comes from uncultured bacterium, assembly GCA_964454395.1. GTDB lineage: Bacteria > Oederibacteriota > JAAXVQ01 > JAAXVQ01 > JAUVAV01 > CAVQBK01. The sequence continues at coordinate 5,930 of CAYVTN010000021.1, forward strand.
CCGTCACCTGCCCGGCTTGGGCGCAAAAGGATATGTCTTCCAAAGCCGGTTCTTCCGCGCCATGATAACTGAAAAAAACTTTGTTAAATGCCACGGTTCCCCGCTCTGCCGCATGAGCCTTGGGGAATGGCGGATTTTTTATTTCCGGCTGCAGGTCAAGCACTTCATTGATTCTTCCGGCAGAGACCTGAGCACGGGGAATCATGATAAAGAGCATGGACACCATCATCAGGGCAAAGAGGATTTGCAAAGCATACTGAATAAAGGCCATAATATCGCCCACGTGCATCTGTCCGGCCTCGGCGCGCAGGCTGCCGAACCAGACAATGGCAATGACCGTGAAATTCATGATGATCATCATCAGCGGCATGAGCGTGGTCATGAGCCTGACCAGGGAAATGCCCGTGGAGGTAAGATCAGCGTTGGCCTGGTCAAAACGTTCCTGTTCATAAGTTACCCGGTCAAAGGCCCGTACCACGCGCACGCCCGAGAGTTTTTCCCTGATAACCAGATTCAGGCGGTCCAGTTTTTTCTGCATAATCCTGAACAAAGGCACGCCCCGGCCGGCAATGAAGAATAAAATCCCGGCCAGCACGGGGATGGCGACAAAAAAGATCAGGGCCAGGGTACGGTCATGAAGAAAAGCCATGACAATGCCACCGATACCCATGATAGGAGCCCGCACGAACATACCGAGCATCATGGTCAGGGTTCGTTGCAATTGATTGACATCATTGGTGGTTCGTGTAATTAACGAGGCCGTGCCAATGCGGTCGAACTCCTTGAAGGAATAGCTTTCTACCCGGCTAAAAAGTTTTTGCCGCAGATGACGGCTGAATCCGAGGGCCACGCGGGAAGAATTAAAACTGCCCACCAGCGCGCACGTGACGCCGCCCAGGGCCACCGCCAACATGAGCGTGCCGGTTCTTAGGATATAAGCCATGTCGGCATGGACAATGCCGATATTGACAATATTGGCCATCAAGGTGGGCAGGTAAAGATCGGCCATAGCCGAGGAAAAAAGCATGACCAGCACCAACAAAACGTTGGGAAGATAGGGTTTTAATTGCCGCAGCAGCTTAAACATGGAGATGCAAGGCCTTTCAGGTTGGCTGATGAATACGTTGAAACAAAATAAACACGCGGGATGGATAATGCCATATCTCGGCGGGAATGGCAATGGTTTTGCTTGGGATTGCAGGGGCGAACAATTTTTCACCCCTGCTTCGACCATCTGCACACGCCATATCTATCTTGCTGACAAAAATTCTAAGCCGGCCAAGCCGGAAAAAGCGCTTCACCGCAAAGGCGCTAAGATCGCAAAGTTTTTTCGCAACCCATTCCCTTTCAACAGAATATCGCTTTCCTTTGCGACCTTGGCGGTGGGCTTCTTTTGATGTTGATCTTACAAAAAATCATCTACGCAAAAACGTAGATGTGGAAAATACAGACTTTAAAGAGCCTGCCGGCTCAGCAGTTGCCGTACTTCCTGGTCGCCTACTTGTGTAAAATCATCATACCACTGACCCACACTGGAAAAATACAAAGGCGTCGCCAAACAAATGATCTTGTCCACGATGGGTTCGATCATGGCCTTGCTTTCGCTGCTGGCCACGGGCACTGCGACGGCAATCCCTTTGGCGCCATCCTGGCGCACCATGTTGACCGCCACCTGCATGGTGGCGCCAGTGGCCATGCCGTCATCCATCAGTATAACTGTCCTGCCTTTGATCTCGGGAAAAGTCCGCCTTCCCCGCAGACGAAATTGCTGCTCATCCAGAGCTTTTTCTTCCTGCTGCCGGATAATCACGGTCTGCGCCCGGCTTATTCCGGCGTGATGGATGATATCGCGGTTTAGCACATAACCGCCGCCGGCAGCCACGGCCCCAAAGGCCAGTTCTTTATGACCCGGCACGCCCAATTTGCGCACCATTAACAAGTCCCACGGCAGCTCCAGAATCAAAGCAGCCTCGGCGGCCACAACGGCTCCGCCCCGGGGCAGAGCCAGTATCATGCCTTGAGCCCACGGCCCCTCTTTTTTTAACGCAACACCCAACTGCACACCTGCATCCTGACGGTCTGCAAACATGATTGTTCCCCCCTTTTCTATTTAAAACACCGGCCTAATCCAGCGGAGCTGGATAAGATTCTGTATATCCGGATTATCTATCCCAAGCGGATAAATATATAATTGGGACGCATCCGCAGCGCAAAAACCGTAGATCATCCGGATACAGACTCTAAGGTTTTCGCAGCAAAGCGCGTAAGTCCTCCAGGCTTCGCGTATTGGCAATATCCTCCGGTTCCAGCCATCCCCTTCTGGCCTGACCGACACCATAGCGCATGTGGCCGTAGCCGGCCGGGGCATGGGCATCCGTGCTAATGGCGACTTTGACCCCCGCCTTTTTGGCCAAACGGCAATATTGATCATTCAAATCCAGCCGTTCCGGATGGGCATCCAGCTCCAGCCAGCAACCGCGTTCAGCAGCAGCCTGAATGACATGCTCCATGTGCACGGCATAAGGCCTGCGTTCATTGATCAACCTGCCTGTGGGATGGCCGATAATCGACACATAATGATTATCCATGGCGCGTATCAAACGTTCCGTTTGCTGGTCTGCATTGAGATTGAATTTATAGTGAATGGAGGCAATGACAAAATCCAGGTCCTTCAGGCTGGCATCAGGCAGATCCAAGCTGCCGTCTTCCAATATGTCCACCTCAATACCTTTGAGTACCACCATATCCTGTAATTTTCCATTCATGCGGTCAATGGCCAACAGGTGTTTGCTCAGTCCCTTGGGACCAAGGCCGCGCGCCACGGTGAGCCGCTGCGAATGTTCCGTATTGCCCACATAACCGTAGCCCAATTGCCGGGCAGCAGCCGCCATTTCTTCGAGACCGGCCCGTCCGTCCGTGGCTTGGGTATGCATATGCAGATCACCGCGGATATCGTCCAAGGTGACCAGCCGGGGCAGCCTTTTATGGGCCACGGCATCGAATTCGCCCTGGTCTTCGCGCAGTTCAGGCGGAATATAGTCCAGCCCCACGGCACGATAAATATCTTTTTCCGTTTTCCCGGCAACAGGCTTGTCCTTGCGGAAAACACCATATTCATTGATTTTAAGTTTTTGGTCCTGGGCGAGTTTGCGCAAATGGATGTTATGGGCCTTGGAGCCCGTGAAATAAACCATGGCCGCTCCAAAACTTTCTTTGGGCACCACCCTTAAATCGATCTGCACGCCGGACCGCAGGATCACGCTGGTCTTGGTGGCCCCTTTGGCCAGTACCCGAGCCACTTCTTCGTAGTGTTCAAAATGATCCATCAGGCCCTGCAGCCCGGTCCCGGCAGCCAGAATATCCAGGTCCCCCACGGTTTCGCACTGGCGGCGAAAACTACCGGCCACTTCCAGGGACGGTATACGGCCAAAGGTTTTCAAATAGGCCAGCACCCCCTGTGCCGCCATATCCGCCACATCCAGACGCAGGCGTTTGGGTCCTTGCGCCTGCCTTTGTCTGATTTCCTCAAGGATGTTTTTCTCTATTTTGGGACCAAAGCCGCTCAATGCCCTGACCAGCCCTTTCTCCGCCGCAATTTGGAGATCATGCATATTCCTGATACCCAGTTCCCGGTAAAGGGGCTTTACCCTTTTGCCGCCCAGTCCGGAAATCTCAAACAATTCGAGCAAACCGGCGGGCAATTCTTTTTCCAGAGCGGCAAGCAGCGGCACTTGGCCGGTGCGCACCAGTTCCTTGATTTTTTTATCCAATTCCTTGCCTATACCTTTGATGGTGGTGAAATCAAAATCCTGGTCCACCAGTTCACTGATGGCTTGGGGCATGTTTTCCAGCAGGCGGGCGACATTACGGTAGGACTGAATGCGGAAATTATTTTCTCCCTTGATTTCCAGTAAATCCGCAATGCGGTTGAATTTCCCTGCAATCTCAACATTTTGCAAGGCCATGGTCCCTCTCCTTTGATATCTCCGTTCAAGCATCGGCGTGTAATATTTAGATGCCGGAGGGCCTTTTCAGTTGTGGACTCAGGAATGCTTTTTACTGAAAGAAACCTTACAGGAGATTCCGGGAGCGTCTCCCGCTGCGGAGACGCTCCCGATGAAAAATCAGGCAGGTTATTTCAGTTCAGTTTGCGCGGACCAGTAGCCGTGCTTGTTGCACAATTCCACGGCCGTGACCGTGCCCTGGCGGTCTTTTTTGAAATGGGCGGCCGTGGCGGCCTGGATGGCGTCGGGTTGAAGCTGGGTGCGCAGCACAAACTTGTTGTTCAAATAAACATCAATCCATTGAATCCAATGATCGGCCTGCATGGGATGGGGTGTGGAACCCACTTTGATGTGCACATCTTTACAATCGTCCGGAATGAGGCCGCAAGTTTCCGTTGTCACCAGTACAGGCACATGCTTTTCCTTGCCTTCAAAAGCCGCATCGTGGATCACATCCTGTTTTTCCTCATATTTCTCCTTGGGCGCCTCGCAGACCGGGCATTGCTCCGGCTTTCCTTCAAACTCCAAATGACCGCAAACCTGGCAAACATAAACTGTACTCATTTTCCTTCCTCCTTGTAAAATTGATTATTTTTAACGCGGCGCCTTGGAGGCGGAGCATTTAATTGCTCCGCCTCCAAGGCGCTTGAGCAATGAGTTAAAAACGGGAAAATCGAGAATCGACAGTCGACCGCAAGTGAATATTTTTACGATTTTCGATTCTCGATTTTCGCTTGTTCGGGCGCTTGAGCAACTCATTGCTCAAGCGCCTAATGCCAAGCCCGAAAGGACTGCAAGTAGGGATGCATGTCCCGTTCCCGGAAATCCTGTTCCGCCAAAGGCGGATGGCTGGCCAAACCTACTTCCTGTTCATAAGTCGGCTTGGGTTTCTGGTAAATAATCCCCAGGGGAATATGGTCGCCCCATTCAGCGGCTTTGACATAAGCCTCGCCCTTGTCGCTGGGATCATGATCTTCCAGATTATAAACACGCTCCCCATACCATTCATAGGTATTCTTTTTATTGAAGCTCACGCAGGGCTGCAAAATGTCAATGATGCTGAAACCCTCGTGATTGATGCCGGCCTGGATGAGGTGCGCCAGTTGATCGGTGTTTTTGGAATAGCCGCGGGCCACGAACCCGGCGCCCAGGGCAATGGCCGCTTCCAGAGGATGAAAAGGCTGCAGCACCACGCCATGGATCTGAACTTTGGTGGCATAGTGTTCTTCCGTCGTGGGTGAGGCTTGGCCCTTGGTGAGCCCGTAAATTTGGTTGTCATGGACCAATAAGGTAATATTGACATTACGCCGGATATTATGCAGAAAATGATTGCCGCCCTCGCCGTAGCAATCGCCGTCCCCGGTACTGACGATTACCGTCAGTTTGGGGTTGGCGATCTTGGCGGCCACGGCCACGGGTAACGCCCGGCCGTGAAGACCGTTGAAACAATTGGCATTCACATAATGGGGTAATTTGGCCGCCTGGCCGATTCCGGAGACCAACAGCACATCTTTTGGCGCCAAGCCCTGTTGAGCCAAAGCCTTGCGCACGGCATTGGCAATGCCGAAGTTACCGCAGCCCGGACACCAGGCGATTTCATCATGGGTTTTATAATCATTGGCAATCATGCTGCTAGCTCCTTTGCAATTTTTTCTTTGACCTCGTCCAGGTCAAAGGGACGGCCGTCATATTTTAAAATCGATCCCTGCACTGCGAGGCCGGTTTCCCTGCGCAGCAGCCCGGCCAATTGGCCGGTGGCATTGTTTTCAATGGTCATTACTTTTTTCGCCTGACCCAAGGCTTTTATCACGGCCGCGCCGGGAAAGGGCCAGACCTGGCTCAGATGTACAAACCCGATCTTGCCCTCAAAATGGCTTTCGCTGATTTCGCGCATGACCCCGAGGGTTGTGCCGAAACCCAGCAACACCAACTCGGCCTTGTCCGCCCGAACCACCGTGGGCGCCACTATTTCATTTTCCAAGCCCGCTATTTTTTTAAAGAGCCGTTTTTCAATCATCTTTATGCGGACGGCTCCGTCTTCAGTAATATGCCCTTCTTCCGTATGCTCATCACTGTCCGCATAAAGGGGCGCATCCCATAAACCCGGCCTGGCCAGAGGGCTGATGCCGTTGTCGGTCAGCACATAGCGTTGATAAGCCGAATCAGCGGAAGGTTTGCCGGACAGGAAATAATTTTCCGCCTTCTCCCGCTTAAGGTCCGGTTCGTCCATCAGTGTATAGCTGTCCACCAAATATTGGTCCACCAGTAAAAAGACCGGAATTTGATATTTTTCGGCCAGGTTGAAGGCACGCTGGGTCAGATAAAAGGCTTCCTGGGCATTTCCCGGTGTCAACACCACCCGCGCAAATTCTCCATGACCGATATGCAGCACCATATTCAAATCGCCCTGTTCCGTACGGGTAGGGAATCCGGTGGCCGGTGCCGGCCGCTGAGCATCCATGATCACCAGCGGTGTCTCCGTCATGCCGGCCAGACTGACGCCTTCACCCATTAAGGCCAGCCCGCCGCCGGACGTTCCGGTCATGGCGCGGACCCCGCTGAAGTAGGCGCCCATGGCCATGTTGACGGCCGCGATCTCGTCTTCCGCCTGTTCCACCACCAGGCCCGCCTTGTCCATCTGACCGGCCAGAAAGGTCATTACCCCGGTTGAAGGCGACATGGGATAGGCGCAATAAAAACCGATACCCGCTTTGAGGGCCCCCAGGCCGATGGCTTCACTGCCGTTGAGAAACAAGCTGTCTGAGGCTTGGCCTTCGGTCAGCTTAAATTGGTCGTTTTGATAATGTTCCGTGGCCCATCGGTAGCCTTGGCCGGCGGTTTTGATGTTTTTTTCTATCAGTTCTTCATCCTTGCCTGCAAATATTTTGCTTAATACTGTTTCGACCAGTCCAAAGTCCAGGTGCATCATGCCGGCCAGTACACCACAGGCAACGGCATTGACAAAAAGTTCACTCCCGCCCGTTTGGATGGCCATCTCATGAAGAGGCACGTCCAAATAACGTTCATGACGCTCTTCCAATTTGTATTTTTGGCCGTCTACAATCAACAACCCTTTCTCGGTGGTACTGTCGCGATGCAGGGCGACACTCTTTTTGTCGAGGCAAACGGTGATATCGCTCAACCGCCGCGGCGCAAAAACAGGTTTGGTGGAAATGCGCAGCCTGTTGAAGTTGTTGCCACCCCTGATCCTGGACATATGGTCCAAATCGATAAATACATAATAGCCCGCACTTTGGAAAAGCCTGCCAATAGCTTCACTGATCACCTGCAGGCCCTGGCCGGCTTCCCCGGTAATTTTAATGGTCAATTCATTTTGCATAATGGTATTTTCCCCTTTTCCAGGTTGGATAAATTCAGCGTTCGGACAAGAACCCTGACGGATGATTCAGTTCTTCGTCGGCGGGTAATGGCTTTGGCCGGGCAAGGGGTTGCGACCCGGCTTTTTGGAGCAGGACCATTTGTGGCCATCCAAGGGGCCACAAGGGACTGCTCCCGCCGCTGCCCAGGGTATTGGTTGGATTCATGATCCACCTTCTTTTCTGTATTCTTTAACCGTAATGATCAGGTGAAGAAGCGGATATAAACATTGAAGGCCAAGCTTGTTAAACCGATTTTTTCGGCCAGCGCTCAGGACACACCCTTCCATCCCTGCCAACAGAATTCAGTAAAAAAAGCATAACCAAATGGCCCTTTCCAGCCTAGACGGCCAAGCCCTTTTTTACTGACTTTTCGCCGCCCGGCGGAGAAAGGGCAAGCCTAAGTCCAGGCCGGTCTCTGCCGATACTATAACGTTAAACAACCCCGATTTGTTGGTGAACCCATGGCTCATCATAAAGGTACCACCTTGGTGTTGATTCGTAAAATCCTGCACGCCCAAGGTCCTGACTTCGAAAAAAAAGTGCTGGACCAAATCACGGAGCCGGAACGGCGGGATTATGAACAGGCCCAGGTGGTCTTTTGGTATCCTGTTTATGAGACCATTGAGGATGACCAGGCCTTGGTTGCCGTGGCCGGAAAAGAACTCTTCCCCAATGATCCTGAACCGCTCCGGCAATTCGGGAAAGCAGCCGCCAATTATGCCATCCATGACTTCTACAAGGCTTTGTTCCGTATTCCTTCCATTAATGCGTTGATGCGCCTTGCTCCCATGTTATGGCGGACTTACAATGATACGGGCGCCTTTTATGTGGAAAATTTTTCCAAACAAGACACCGCCCTATCCGTAAGCTTTCTGGTTAGACACTACTCCGTCCTGCCTCGCTATGTACGCGAGTTTTTATCGGGTTATTATACAGCCCTCCTGGAATGGACCGGCGCCAAGTACGTAGAAGTTATCCGGCATGACGATTATAAGCGGTTTGAAGCATGGCAGTGGGACATCAAAGCCAACTATTGATCCTTATAATACTTACCCTAACCACCATTAGTTCAACCCTTTACCTTTTTTAACGGTTGTGCTAAGAACTAATCACCCCCATAAAGGTGTCAAACAATAGCATCATTTTAGTAATCCTATCTCCGCAAAGGGTTAAGCATGTTTATTTTAGGCCGCCTTTCTTCAGCGAGGCGTGCCGAAACCCATTTCTAAGAACTATATTGGGAAAACGCTGTTTAGGATTGATTATCAAGCCCTGGGCCAAGGAGTATTCAATGAATATTTTATTAGTTTATCCCCCCCATCCCGAAACCTTTTGGAGTTTCAAATATGCCCTGAAATTCATCCGGCGCAAGTCGGCTTTTCCGCCTTTGGGCCTTCTGACCATTGCGGCCATGTTACCCCGGCCATGGAAGGTCAAATTGGTGGATATGAATGTGGACAAGTTGCAAAAAAAGGATTTGCAGTGGGCCGATTATGTTTTTATCAGCGCCATCTCTATTCAACGCCAGTCGGTCTTGGCGGTGATTGAACAATGTCACAAAGCCGGGGTAAAAATCGTGGCCGGCGGGCCGTTGTTCACCTCCTCCCACACCGAGTTCACCGGTGTTGATCATTTTATATTAAATGAGGCGGAAATCACCTTGCCCCAGTTTTTGCAGGATTTGGAACAAGGCCAGGCCAAGCCCGTCTATTCTTCAGATCAGTTGGCTGATCTTAGCCTGACGCCGGCACCCCGTTGGGATTTGATCTCCCACAAAAAATACGGGGCCATGAGCGTGCAGTACTCACGCGGTTGTCCTTTTAACTGCGATTTTTGTGATATCACTCTGCTCTTTGGCCATAAAACGCGTGTAAAAAGCCAAGCACAGATCATCGCCGAATTGGACCGGCTCTACGCCTACAACTGGAGAGGGTCGGTTTTCTTTGTTGATGATAATTTCATTGGCAATAAACAGCGGCTCAAAAAGGAAATCCTACCGGCAGTCATCGCCTGGATGGAAGATCACAAGTATCCCTTTGATTTTTTAACCCAGGCATCCATTAATCTGGCCGATGATGACGAGTTACTGCAGCTCATGGTCAAAGCCGGATTTGATACCGTGTTTATCGGGATTGAGTCGCCCAATGAGGAAAGTCTGACCGAATGTTTGAAAAGCCAAAACACCCGGCGCGATTTGATCGACTCCATTAAAAAATGTCAGCACGCCGGCCTGCAGGTTCAGGGCGGATTTATCGTAGGCTTTGACAGCGATCCCCTCAGCATTTTTGACCAGCATATCCGTTTTATTCAGCAAAGCGGCATCACCACCGCCATGGTAGGGGTGCTTAATGCCATGAAGGGCACGCGCTTGTTTCAGCGCCTGGAGCAGGAAAACCGCATGCTGACCGTCTCTACCGGCGATAATACGGATTGCTCCATCAATTTCATTCCCAAGATGGATGTTCAGGTGCTGCTGCAAGGCTATAAAAAAATCATCAACCAGATTTATGCCCCCGCCAATTATTATAAACGGGTGAAAACTTTTTTAAAACAGTTCAATATGCCTAAAATCCGTCCTTTCCGGCTGCGCTTCGATCTGCTGCCCGCCCTAATTCGCTCCATCTTCCGTCTGGGCATCATTGGCAGGGAACGCTTTCATTATTGGAAATTGCTGGGCTGGACCTTGTTTCACCGCCCCCATTCCCTGGCTCTGGCGGTCAGTCTGGCTATCAATGGCTTCCATTTCCGCAAAGTGTTTAAAGGGGTTACCGCTTAACCATTTATCTAAATGGGGTTATCTCGCAGTTCCGGCTGCGGGATAACCCGTCTTCATCCTAGGGCCCCTCTCCTCATCAGAGTAGTCGTATGATTAATAGTCGTTTCATTTCTCAAGCCCATCCGTTTTCACGATGACCGCTGCATTCAGGAACCGCCGATCCTTTCCGATAATAATAAAGAAATGTTTTATCCTTGGATATGGAGGGGCAAGCCCTATGTCAAACAGCAAGGGCGTCACATGGGTCCTGATACGAAAATCACTCCAGGAACGGGGCCCGGACTTTGAGAAACACGTACTCAGCCAAGTTACGGAAAAAGAGCGGAACATCTATTTCAAGGCCAACGTCCATAATTGGTACCCGGTCACCACTGATCTTCCCGATGAAAAAACGCTCCTCACCATAACCTCCAAAGCACTCTTTCCCAATGACCCCCAACCTTTGCGCAGCTTCGGAAAAATGGCGGCCGACCATGCCATTAACAACCTCTATAAATTATTATTTCGCATTCCCTCTGTTTATTCCTTGGTCAAACGTGCGGCCCTGGCGTGGCGGACCTACAATGATACCGGTGCTTTTTATGTAGAAGCATTTCTCAAGGAGGGTCGCCATATTTCTTTTCAATTCGTCTTGAAGCAGTACCCCACTTTGCCGGAAAACGTGCGTGAAATGTTGGCCGGTTATTACGGTGCCGTGATGACGTGGACTGGCGCCAAAACCGCGGAGGTGTCCATTAACCAAAGCTACACCGAGGTTGTTGGCTGGCGCTGGACTATCATGGCCCACTATTAGCGCCTGGACAAGGTTGTCTACAGATCGGGACTATTTTGCCGGCTTCCATTGAAATGCCACCTTCACATGCCGAAACTCAAACAGACTACAACTCTTTCGTAAAAGGATGGTCAGCATGCCCCATACCAAAGGCACCACCTTGGTCTTGATACGGCAGTTACTGCAGGAAAAAGGCCCGGACTTTGAAAAGCAAGTACTCAACCAAATCACGGACATAGAACGGGAATACTATTTCAAGGCCAATGTTCACGGCTGGTACCCGTTTCTCGACAACATCCCCGAAGAAAAAACACTTCTTGTCGCTACCACCTGTGCTCTCTTCCCCGACGATCCGGCACCTCTGAGAAGTTTTGGAAAGCTGGCAGCCAATTACGCCATCAGTGATCTCTATAAATTATTATTCCGTATTCCCTCTATTC
>CAYVTN010000022.1:0-17298 GCA_964454395.1 uncultured bacterium
GTTGCCGGCCAAATGTCCAAGAAACTTGGCTCCTAAGGTCTGTAGCTCTTGTGTAGGTTCATCTTCTCCCCAGGTCAGTAAAGACCCAATTTGGGCTTGGGTTAAATCCGGATCGGAGGACAATTTCAATTTAAGGGCCCCCACTTCCCCTTCCACATGCAAATAAATGATAACATCCCGGCTGCGGCCCTCGTCTTTGATCTGTACGTTCCGGATGGTGGTCTGAGCCAGGACATTCAGGCGGGGCTTGTCCTTGCCCCGCAAAATAAATTCGGTGGTTTCATTCGGATCCAAGGTAAATTCATTGTTCATATAAACCATGCTGCCCCGCGCCACCACAATGCGACCGTCGCCTCTAAACTGATATTTATCACCGTTCAAAATTACGCTTTGCCGGGGAGCTAATTGGGCCCGCACCACACCATTATAAAACTCATTATAGTACCATAAATTTTTAAGGCTGATCAGTTTTAAATTGTCATAACTCACCGCGCCGCCTTTAGCGTTTTTGGCAAAAGGCGTCAGCGGTACCGCCGGAAAGGTAAACTGCCCGTCCGAAAACGCCAATTCCCCGCCCAGAACGGGATTTTCCAGCGTACCGGCAATGGTAAGGTTAACATCGGCCAGGGCGGACACAAATTCATAATCTTTGGTGTTGTCCAATTTGATACGCCCATCCCGGGATTGAACATGCAGGTTTAATTCATGGGGAACCAACCGCCTGAACTCGGTCAGCCATTTTTGCCCCTTGGCGGCCGAGATGACCATACGCCCTTCTCCCACCCGGCCTTCAAAACGCGTGGCCTCCATCTTGTTGTCATTGATCTTCAGGTCGGCATAAAGATGATCGATCTCGGGGGTGTAATAGCGGGGATGAATGGTGCCGTTTTCAATATGAATGGTCCCGTTGAGGCTGGGATAGTCCATGGTACCTTTAACGCTCAAGGCCAGAGCCGTTTTACCCGAAGCGGACGCTATATAGGGAATGAAACGTAAAAAATCCAAATCCCCCTGCGGCATGGTCACCCGCACGTCCATTTCCTCCCCTTCCATAGCCTTGGCGGCCGCCGCGGTTTGGGGCAAAGGTATTTTACCGGTAAGTCTTAAATTATATTTACCGGCGCGCTGGAGCATACAGCCCCCTTGGGGGCCTTGAAAATACAGCCAGTCATGATCGATGAGAATTTTCCCACTGAAAAGGTCGAAAGGCAATTCAATGACACTGCCGTTTTCGATTTTAACCGCTATCTCAAAATGGGGTATCTTGTTGGCATCAGTATAATGCACGGTGCCAAAAGCCTGCCCTGTCCAGGGCTGTGGCCAGCCCAGGGTTTTGGCAATGACATCGGCACCCACGTCATTCACATTAAATAAAATATCCGACGTTCCCTGGCCGTCAATGCGTCCCTTGCCCGTGATCAAATGCTTGCCTTTATGTTGCAATTGCAGATGGTTGAAAATCAATGCTCCGTCCGGCGGGGCGGTTATGGCAGCCTCCAGCTTGTAATCCAGATCAGGTGCCGTACGAATTTTCACCTGTTCGTCCTGATAATCGATGGTTGCCTTGAGCAAGCCAAAGGTTTGCAGGTCAATGCCGAAATCCCGGCTGGCAATGTTCAATTTCATGTCGTACACGGGCAGTAGTTTCAGCTTGCCCGTGACAGCCACATGGCCATTGAAGTCCCGCGATAAAAACCGGAAATGGTCCGCTTCGAATCCGCTGTTAACGGTCCAATAGTCGCCCTTTTTGATTTGGCAGCTCAGCTTGACGGCTTTGAGCAAGCCGTGCGGTTGTTTGCCTTCCAAGCCGCTGATGGTGAGCAGGTTTTTTTTCAGGCTCACCTTGCCGTGTAATTGGCTGAATTGCCAGTTGCCATGTTTAAATTGGCGGGCATCGACCGTCCCTTTCAAGGCATCCAGCCTCCCCTGCCGGCCGGAAAAGGTCAAGTCGCTCGTCAGTTGTCCGTGTGGTGATTTTTTGTAACTTTGTGCCAGGGTCATATCCAGCAGCCAGGCAATGGGCATCGCCTGCGTCATCAAATGGCCCTTAAATTTAAAGGGCTGATCCTTGCCCAGCCCCGCCGCCTCCATCTCAGCTGAAAAGTGCCGGGTTTTATCCAGGGCCAATTTGGCGGATAGCCGGCCTTGCGTGGCTGTCCAATTCACCTCCGCCTCACCGGAAAAAGGTTCGGGCAAAGCCGGCTGACCCGGTTGCAGGAGATAACGCACGGTGGCCAAATCGGCTTTTTTAAAAGTAATTTCAAAGCGGCCCGGGCCCGGGCTTCCGGAATCGGTCTGCGCCTGGCCATTAAGGATAATCGTGCGTCCCCATTTCAGATCCTGCAGCCGCACGGTCCGCTCACCCCATTGAAAATGACCTCTCAGGGAATCCAGGTGATGGCCATCCATTTTAAAACGGCTCAGAGTGATCGTCCCCCGGTGCTGGGGTTTTCCGTTCATCATTTCATGCCGGCCTTTGATCTTGAGGTCGCCTGTCCAATCCCGCTGGTTCACTTTAAAATGGTCCGTCCAGACCAGCAGGTTAAAATCGCTCCGGTTAAAATCCAGGCCTGTTTCCAGGGTGGCATTAAATACCCCACGTTTTTGATTCAGGCGAAAGTCCTTGAGCCAAAATTGATCGCCACTGGAGGAAAAGGCGATCTCCCCCCGGTCTGCCTCCAGGGGGCCCCAATGCACCTGCGCCAAGGTCAGCAAGCCCGATGATTTCAAACGTTTGATTGGTCCGGTCAATTCCACCTGCCCCCGCAGGCGCCCTTCCGGCATACGGCGTCCCTTATAACCGGCCAGGCTGGCCAAATGATCGAGTTTCAATCCCTTAAAACGAGCGTCAAGGTCCACACTCTGAACAGAGCCCATTTTAAAATAACCGTTCAAATAAGCTTTTTTATTGTCGATCCATATGTTTTTAAGATCAATGCGTTCCCTGGCAATGGTCACTTCACCATGGGCATTGATGGCGGTTTTGCCGGCATAATGGAGAGCATCGGTATGGAACCGTCCCTTAAAGACCGGCCGCTTCAACCGGCCGGTCCACCGGCCGCTGAAACTGATATGTCCGTTGAGGTAGGACAGTGCCGGGGGCAGTACAGGAATGAGTTTCAAAGGCAAACGACTGGCCGTGATATTGGCGGCAATGGTATCTTCCACCGGTCCGGCCCAATACCCGTCGGCTTTGACCAACCGCCTCTTGTTTTGTGACAGCTCCAACTGTTCAATTCGCCAGGAGGCATCAGGATGGCGGGCCACCACCCGCAGAGTGGCGTTTTTGATGGGGCCCCAATTGGTGGATACCAGGATGGCCATATCTTTTTTGGTGGACGTAAACGAGCCCTGGAGCCGTTTCAAAGTGCTGCCCCAAAGATCCACCTGCGGCGACTGTATGGTGGCGGTCAAGGTGGGATCGTTGAGCGGACCGTTTAACTTGACCAAGCCGTTGATTTTTCCCTTGACCCGGCTTACGCCCACCAAACTGCCCAAATCGGCAAGTTCCAATTGCCGGGCCCTGCCGGTAAATGCCACCCGCGCAGGATCGTTCTGCCCTTCCGGCAGAATAATTTTACCGCTGCCTTCAATCCATCCGCGGGCAATAACGCCCTTGGCCTGCAGCAGGTTTAATTCTCCCGACTGGTATTTGGAGATGCTTTCAAAATGGCGTATGCGCACTTGCCCGATTTTACCGGCGTCCATTTTTAAATTCAAAGTGACCCCCACCCGGGGCAAAGCCCCGGTAATGCGTACCTGGGCCTGAGCCGTACCGCTGGTATGCAACTGTTTAAACCTGGGAACCGATTGGGTTAAGTCCGCCAGTTCCAGCCGCTCACTTTTAACCTTCAAATCCAATACAGGTTTTTTCAAATTCCGCAGCCAACCGCTGCCGGTCCATGCCGTCTTGCCCAACAAGGCCTGGACGTTTTTAAAATCCAGATCCCGGTTGTCGATCGCCACCACGCCGTAAATATGGCGGATCATTTCACCCATCAAATTGATTTTCACGGCAGCATCGTAAAGCACAATGCGCCCCGCCACTTCGGCCCCGGGAATTAAATCCCGGGGACGAGGGGAACGGCTGCGGATTTTCAGATTCAAATCCGCCTCACCCGACTCCAGTGTAAAATCTTCGGAGACCTTAAACACCCTTTCAATGGGCTGCAATTGCATTTTCAAAGCCTCCAAATTGAGGCGGTAGGTGTTGGCGGTCAGATCCATGATGCCCGAAAGCTTGATATTCTGGCGATGACGCCGATCGGTTTTCCCTGACAAATAGAGGCGTACTGCCGCAGGATCTTTCACATTGAGCATGCCTCTTATTTTTTTAATGCTGGCGGATTCCTGGTCATTGATGAGTTTTAATTCACCGTCGTAAAGCAGGATTTTAATCTTGGGAAAATTGAACAGTGCCGGCGCGGCCGGCCCGGCCACCATGCGGTTGGTGCCGGCCACTTGCAGGGAAGGACCCTGCCATTTGCCTTCCGGCGACCGTTTGAATTTGATTAAAGGTTTGATCAGCTGGATTTGATGCAGGCTGTCGGCCAGAGACCGTTTGCGCACTAAAATATCCCACAAGGAATATTGCACCACCACCCGGTCGATAGTGATGGCCAGGGAATCCTTTTGTTCCGGCGTGGAAATGGTAATGCCCTTTAACACCACCCGGTCAAACAGCCCGCCTTCAATTTTGTCCACCGTCACCGTTCGGGACAAGGCTTTGGACAACTCCGCTTCCAATTGTGGTTTGAAGCGTTTGGTCACCACCCCGCTTGAACTGAGAATCCACAGCCCCGCCACCAAGCTTCCGATGATCAGGCTGCTGATGATCAGGGTAAAAAATGGATGGCGCGCGCGTTGTATTGTTTCGGGAGGCAAGTGATGCGCCTGCGCATTGGCGCCCCTTTTCGCCGGGGGCGTTGCCGCGATATGGAGAGCAGGTTGAACCGCTTGAGGGTGCTGCTTGTTTTTTCCTTTCAAGGCCGAATGTTGTGATTCTGCTTGCTTTTTCCCCCTTGGACGGGGCTTTTTGGTCATGCCTTAGGTAGCCTCAACTTTCACTTCAAACTTTATTTCATTGTTCCCCACCACGGCATCCACATGGCGACCTTCCTTCACCGATCCTTTCAGAATCATTTCTGCCAGGGGATCCTCCAGATAACGCTGGATGGCCCGTTTCAGAGGGCGGGCTCCCATTTGGGGATTGTAACCTTTTTCAATCAGAAAATCCTTAACGTCGTTGCTCATGCTCACGGTAACATGTTTGTCCTGCAGCCGGCTCATCACATTACCGGAAAGCAGATCCACAATCTTTTCCAGATGTTCCTTGCGCAGACTGTGGAAGACAATGACCTCGTCCACCCGGTTCAGGAATTCCGGATTAAATACTTTTTTGACTTCATTCATGATCCGGTCCTTGGACAGGTTGTCCGTTTCCGACGCCGCACCTGCCTGGAAACCCAGGGCGCCGCCTTTGTCCAGCAAGCGGGCGCCGATATTGCTTGTCATAATGACCACCGTGTTTTTAAAATCCACCATCCGGCCGTTGTTGTCGGTCAGCCGTCCGTCTTCCAGCACTTGCAGCAATATGTTGAATACATCGGGATGGGCTTTTTCAATTTCATCGAACAGAATCACCGAATAGGGATTACGCCTGACTTTTTCCGTCAACTGGCCGCCTTCATCATGGCCCACATAGCCCGGAGGCGCCCCCACCAAACGGGACACCGAAAATTTTTCCATGTATTCCGACATATCAATGCGGATCATGGTATTCTCATCTTCAAACAAAAATTCCGCCAGGGCCCGGGCCATCTCGGTTTTACCCACGCCCGTGGGACCGAGAAAGATAAACGATCCTATGGGCCGCTTGGGATCAGCCACCCCGGCCCGCGATCTTCTGACCGAGCGGGAAATGGCGCTGATCGCCTCTTCCTGGCCAATAATGCGGTGATGTAGTTCGTCTTCCATGCGCAGCAATTTGGCCGATTCCTGCTCTTCCAGTTTAAAGACCGGCACCCCCGTCCATTTGCTGATAATCTGGGCAATATCTTCGGAGGAAACCGTCAGGGTCTGCTTGTTGCGTGACTGTTCCCACTGCCGCTTGCGTTCTTCCTTTTTCTTCTTCAGTTCCTTTATCTTATCGCGCAGACTGGCCGCTTTTTCAAATTCTTGCATCTTGATGGCCGCCTCTTTTTCCTTGCTTACACTGTCAATCTCCCCGTCCAGTTCCTTTAAATCAGGAGGCAGAATGGCGGACTTCAGCCGGGCCCGGGCGCCGGCCTCGTCCATGACGTCGATCGCCTTGTCCGGTAACAACCGGCCCGTAATGTAACGTTCCGACAATTTCACTGCCGCCTCCAAGGCGTCGTCAGCATACTTGACATGATGGTGACTTTCATAGCGGTCGCGCAGGCCGATCAGGATCTGAACAGCCTCATCCACGCTGGGGGCTTCCACCTTGATGGATTGAAAGCGCCTCTCCAGCGCCCCGTCTTTTTCAATATGTTTTCTGTATTCATCCATGGTGGTGGCGCCGATACACTGTACTTCCCCTCGCGCCAGGGCCGGTTTAAGCATATTGGAAGCATCAATGGCGCCTTCCGCCGCGCCGGCGCCCACCAGGGTATGCAGTTCGTCGATAAACAAAATCACCGTCGCGCTGGCGGCCTTAATCTCCTGCATCACCGTTTTAAGCCTTTCCTCGAACTCGCCCCGGTATTTGGTTCCGGCTACCACGGCGGCCAAGTCCAAGGTGACAATTCTTTTGTTGTACAACAATTCGGGAACATTATTGCCGATGATTTTCTGGGCCAGCCCTTCGGCAATCGCCGTTTTGCCCACACCCGGTTCGCCGATGAGCACCGGATTGTTTTTGGTGCGGCGGCACAGAATTTGAATGACCCGGTCAATTTCGTTTTCCCTGCCAATGACCGGATCCAATTTGCCCTCCCGGGCCAGTTGGGTCAGATCACGGCCAAAGGCATCCAGGGTAGGCGTATTGGTTTTAACCTGGCCCTGCATGTACTTGGGCAGATTGCCGCCCAGCAAATAAATGGTCATCTCCCTGGCTTTTTCAATTCTGAGATTAAAGTGTTCCAACACCTGGGCGGCAATGCCGTCCCCTTCCCTTATCAGACCCAGCAATATGTGTTCAGTTCCAATATAATTGTGCCCCAGGGCCTGGGCTTCTTCCAGGGCCAGTTCCAACACCTTTTTGGCGGAGCTGGTAAAAGGCACTTCGCCCAGGGTCAGGGTGCCTCCGCCCATGCTGATGGATTTTTCCACTTCCATTTTAAGCCGTTCCAGATCAAGGCCGAGATTTTCAATCACTGCCGTGGCCACGCCGCCGCCTTCCTTAATCAAACCCAACAGCAAATGTTCGGTTCCAATATAGTCATGACCCAAACGTGCCGCTTCTTCCCTTGCCAGATTGATGACCTTTTTGGCGCGTTCCGTAAATTTATCAAACATAATTAAAAACCTCCTTGGTGGGGTTTCATTTTAATTTTTTGTAACTATTCAGGTCTCTTGCGTATCCAAGCTGGCCAGGCCGAAGGCGTCAAAAACCTGAAAAAAATTTGTCCAACGTGCGCTATCCACGTTCAATACGTTCGAAATGACCTGAGCAGTTGCAATTTTTTAAGACTTCTTTGAACCAGGGTTGCGCGATAACGCTTTTGTTCGCCGGGCTGCAAAGAACGTTTAGCCAGGGTTTGCAGGCTGGCCGGACCGATCAATAATAACACTTCCAGGATTTCTTGACTAGTCATACCCTCGAGCAAATCCAACTCCACGCCCAACATGAGCAGGGAAAGCCAGTCGAGCGCTTCCTGTTCTTCCATGAGCGTGCAGGCTTTCACCAGGGCCGAAGCCCGTCTTACTCTATCCTCGAGCATGGCGGGGTCATTCTTTAATAAATATGAACGGCTTTCCGCTTCTTTTTCGCCGAGCTGCACGGCCACGCCTTCCAAATGCCGGATAAGCTCCAGCTCTGTTTTGCCCAAGGTCACCCGGTTGCTGATGAGAAAAAAGGGGCTTTTCATCTCCAAGGCCTGGCCGAAGAAACCACGCACCGACAACTCCATGTGATGGAGGGTGTGCACCAGGGGAACAATTTCCTGCGTCATGACCAATGCCGGCAGATGAAGCAAAACAGAAGTGCGCAGGCCCGACCCCACATTGGCGGGCGACGCCGTCAAATACCCCAGCCGCTTGGTTCTGGACAGCATGCTCCCCTCTTCCATTTTCTTACCCATCGCCAGGGCTTGAACCAGGGCGGATTGAAGGGACAATCCTGCCGACAGCACCTGAATGCGGACATGGTCTTCGTCATTAACCACCACCGACCGGGTACGGCTGCGGTCAAACAACACCACCACGTTGGTTTTGGCCTCCAACCCCGACGGCCTGAGCAGCCGTCGTTCCACCAGCAGCTGCTTTTCGTGATCCTCCAAAAACTGCAACCGCTTCTCCACCATCGGCCCACTGCAGGAAAACCGTATGCGTGAAAGCACGGTGCTGATCACTTTTTCACGTTCGCGGCTGTTGGCGCATTCGGGAAAGGCTATCCCCGCCAAGTTGCGTATCAACCGCACCCGGGAGGAGACCACTGCTCCTGCCAATCCCTGCGGTGCCTGCACCCATGCCGTTTTTTTAGAACCGTTCGGCAGTCTGATCATGATCCCTGTTTCTCCAGTGCCCGCAGTTGATCACGCATGGCTGCCGCCTCTTCGTAACGTTCTTGTTCAATGGCATCGTTCAGAGCAGCCTTCAATTTATCTATGGCGGACGGTTGCAGAGGTTGATCATGACCTGTTGTTCGGGTTTTATCATGATTGTCCAGATGATGAAAATGACGGAGCCAGGGGGATAAAAAACGTTCAAAATGATCATAACAGGTTCCGCATCCCAACCGGCCTGTTTTTTTAAACCGGGCCAGGGTTAAACCGCACTCAGGACATGGGCTGCTTGCCGCCTTCAGATCTTCCCCGGAATGGACCTGGGCAAGGGAAGCCCATAATTTTTGAATAATTTTAGCGGACCTCTGGAGCACTTCCTGGAGGTGTTTTTGTTGGGCGCACTGCTCGCACAGTTGAATGCCGTGCTCATCTTCTTCGTTGATCTCAATAAAAAAAACCGTGGCTTCCGCCTGCTTGCAAATCTGGCATAACATCCTGATCACCCTTATTCTGTAACTGCCCAGGTCTCTTGCATATCCAAGCCGGCCAAGCCGGAAGCGCACCTTGGACCAATTTTCTTTTTCGGGCTTTTGACGCACCCGGCCGGGCGCCAGGGGAAGAGTCCCATCAGGGTCTCACCCATGCTGTTAAAAAGCTTCGCGCAGCCCTCCGGCATCAGCTGCACTGCAAGCGTCTCGTGCCCCGATTGGAAAAGATTTATAAAAGGGACGCTGCACGCATCTTTGATGCCTTCCGCAGCCCTATACTTAGCCCGAAAAAGCTGCCCAAAGCGTCCCTTTTATATAATATCCATACCGGTAGGGGCAAATTGGCCCAAGGTGCGCTATCTCCGCTCAATATGTTCGACATGACCTGAGTAGTTACCTTATTCTTCAATTTTGCCATCTTTCATGCTAATGATGCGATCGGCAAGATCAGCCAACTCGGGATTATGAGTTACCAATATAAAAGTTTGACCCCGTTTTTTATTTAAAGACAATAACAGATCGTGAATATCACGCGCCGTGGGCCCGTCCAGGTCGCCGGTAGGTTCATCAGCCAGCAGCAATTGGGGGTCGTTCATCAGGGCGCGGGCAATGGCCACCCGCTGTTGTTCCCCGCCCGATAATTCGCCGGGCCTATGGTCAAGCCGCTGTTCCAGCCCGACTTCCTGCAACAGGGCTTTGGCCTTGGCCAGGCAGGCTGTTTTGGAGCGGCCGCCAATCATGCCCGGCAAAGCCACATTTTCCCGAGCCGTGAATTCGGGCAACAACAAATGCAATTGAAAGACAAAGCCCACCAGCTGATTTCTCAAACGGGCCAGAATGTCGTCATCTTGGTTGCCCAGTTCATGGTCCTGAATCCTGACCGAACCTGAAGTAGGCGACATCAAGCCGCCGGCAATGTTGAGCATGGTGGTTTTTCCGGCCCCCGAAGGGCCCACCACAGCCACCACTTCGCCCTTGAATACCGTCAGATCAACGGCTTTGAGCACATGCAACACCTGACGGCCCACTTTGAATTCTTTATTAATTTTTGAAAGGGTTAATATGGGTTCATTCATAGCGTATCGCTTCCACCGGGTCCAATTTGGACGCCTGCCAGGCCGGGTAAACCGTGGACAGCAGACACACCGCGAAGGTAATGGCGGCAATCATTACCACATCCCTGGGATCTGTTGCCACCGGCAACGTCTCAATATAATAAACGCTTCCCCCGCCGGGAATCTTCAGGGGATACAGCTTAAGCAGCAGGCAGGTAAGCAAGCCGCCGCCCAATCCCAGAAGGGCCCCGCCAATGCCGATAAGTCCGCCTTCCAACATGAACAGCCGGCGAATGGACCGCTGGTTGGAACCCATGGCCTTGAGAATACCAATGTCTTTTTTCTTTTCCATGACCACCATAATCAGGGTGGAAGCAATGTTAAAGGCCGCCACCATGATGATCATGATTAAAATGATGAACATGACGATTTTTTCCGTGTGCAGGGCCGTGGCCAGGTTGCGGTTAAGGGCCATAAAGTCCCGGGCCCAATAGCCAAAGGAATTGTCCTGGATCCCGGCCGCCACCCGGCGTGCATTTTCCAGGTGATCAACCTTGACGGCCATGCCATTGACCGCGTTGGGTTGTTCAAACAGCAACTGGGCCGTATCCAGGGATACATAAGCAAAGGTGGCATCATATTCAAACATGCCCATTTCAAAAATACCGGCGACCTTCATGGTGGTGACTTTGGGCGTCATACCGGCGGCGGTCATTTTGAACACCGGCGCCACCACCGTAATGGTGTCACCCGCCAGAACGCCCAATTTCCTGGCCACTTCCGAGCCCAGAATAATGCTGCGTCCCCGCAGCGGGTTGTCGGGATACTGTGGAGGCGCATTGAGATTGCTCAGCGATCCCACTTTCATATTCTTATTTAATTCCGTGACCCGGGCTTCTTTGTCCGGTTCCACGCCCCAAAGCACGACGCCTTCCACATGGTGACCGCTTTTCAACATGACCTGGTTGGCCAAATAAGGCGATACAGCCACCACGTGTTTTGTTTTCTTAACCCTGGCCAGCAAAGCCCGCCAATTTTTAATGCCGCCCTGATCGTAACTGGCAATCATGACATGGGCCTGGGCGCCAATGATTTTTTCCTGAATGTCATGGCGAAAGCCGTTCATAACGGACATCACCACAATCAGGGCCATCACGCCCAAAGCCACGCCGGCAATGGAAAGAATGGAGATAAGGGAAATAAAACGTTCCTGACGCTTGGATTTCAAATAACGCAGACCCACGAACAATTCAAATGGCTTTTTCATACCCTAATTCCTTTTTTTAATGTAGGGTACAGGCACCCTACGATAGGCAGCCTCGTTCCCTGTCCAAGGTCCTATTCTGTTTCCTCATCATGCTGGGGCAAAGACACCATCTGCCGCAATTGAGGAAATAAAATGACGTCCCGAATGGAGGCTGAATCCGTGAGCAGCATAACTAAACGGTCAATGCCGATGCCCAGTCCGCCGGCAGGCGGCATGCCGTACTCCATGGCCCGCAGGTAATCCTCGTCCATGCGCTGCGCTTCATCGTCACCGCGTTCCCGTTTTTTCAATTGAGCCTCGAAGCGCCGCCGTTGTTCCAGGGGATCGTTCAGTTCGGAGAACCCGTTGGCGTATTCATGTCCCGCAATATAGGGCTCAAAACGATCGGCCAAATGAGGGGCATTGGCTTTTTGTTTCGCCAAAGGAGACAATTCAATGGGAAAGTCCACCACAAACGTGGGCTGAATCAGCGCAGGTTCCACCAATTCCTCAAAAAGCAGTTCGATCATCTCCATTTTTTTGGCATGCTCGGGAATCTCCAGTTTGTGCTCGCGGCATAAGGCTGCCAGCGCCTCTTCATTCTCCTCCCATGTATTGCGCCCGACAGCTTCATTGACCGCCTCCACGTAGCCCAGGCGCCGCCAGGGAGGCGTCAGATCAATGGCCGTGTCTTGATAAGTGATTTTGGTGGTGCCGTGGATGCTCTGGGCCAAATGGGCAATCATCGATTCAGTGAGCTGCATCATCGCCTCACCATCCACATAGGCCTGATAGATCTCGATCATGGTAAATTCAGGGTTGTGCATGGTACTGATGCCTTCATTGCGGAAGTTGCGGTTGAGTTCAAAGACTTTTTCAAAACCCCCGATCAGCAGCCGTTTCAAATACAACTCCGGTGCAATACGCATGAATAAATCCCGTGACAAGGCGTTGTGGTGGGTCATAAACGGTTTGGCCGCCGCGCCGCCTGGAATGGGCTGCATCATGGGCGTTTCCACTTCCATAAACCCGCGCTCCTGAAGGTAGTTACGAATTTCACGGATGATTTCGAAGCGGGTGCGGAACGTTTCCATGGAGGTCTCGTTGCTCAGCAAATCCAAATAACGCTGGCGGTACCGGACTTCCACATCCTTGAGTCCGTGCCATTTTTCGGGCATGGGCCGCACTGCTTTGGCGAGCAGCTCGACGTCCTCCACCTTGACGGTTAATTCGCCTGTCCTGGTTCTGAAGACAGAGCCCTGCACGCCGATAAAATCACCCACATCCAGCTGTTTAACCAGCTGGAATTTTTCTTCCGGCAGATCATTGGCGCGAAAATAGACCTGCAATTTACCACTTTCATCCAACACGTGACCAAAGACGGTTTTACCGTGTCCGCGATAGGCCACCACGCGGCCGGCCACGGCCACTTTTTCCTCGGAAAATGTTTCCCCACTCAGTTCGGCGTACTTTTGGCTGACATCCCGGTTGTTGTGAGTGCGGTTATATTTATAAGCATAAGGCCCAATGCCTTGCTCACGCAGTCCTTGGATTTTTTCCAAACGTTGTTCGATCAATTCTTTTTCCGACACCTTGATTCTCCTTTGAAAATCTGGATGGCCGCCAACACGCATGGAAGGCCGCCCAAAGCGGCTTAACGGGCTTCCTGGAGTCGTGGACAAATGAATTTGGTCAGTCTATCAATGGGGGGGTGAATTTGTCAATGTTTGGTGTTTAAAAAATAGTGAAGCAAGAGCCACCATCCTCGGCAAAAAATCATCTTTTACAATCTCAATACCCGGCCAAAATCCACCATCAAATTCCGAATTGGCTTTTTAACGCAAAGCTGATCATGAAAATGAGGTTCCCCAATGGCTTGCTGGTGTAAGGAACCCACCTTTGACTTATTTTCTTTTTCGGGCTCACATCAGGACCCGACACACGCTGACAGCGAGGACTCCCCCAAGCCTTACGGAAAATCTTTGGGAGTAGGGGTAATGCCCCGCGGTATTCTCCACCCGTAGCGGTAGGGAACGTGTCCAAAGCCCGAAAAAGAAAATGAGTCAAAGGCGGGTGGACCAATAAAAATTTGACGGTGGATTTGGGCTGACCACCCGGCGTGCACCTGTTTTTAAGGCCGGGCAGGCGCAAGCCGCAGGGGCGCGGCACTTGTGCTCCGAAACTTCACCGAAGGGCGCGCCGTGCCCCAGCCTCAGCCAACAAGAGGCCTGCAATCAGGCCGCGGATTTCATGGAGAAGAAGCGCAGGTGCAGACGCATGATGAATTCCAGCTGCTCCTGATTTAAAACAAACTTATCCCCAAAGGCTCTTTCCAGAAGCGCGATAAAGGCCAGAACGCCGCCCTCGCGCATGTCTCCCGTAACCTCGATATTGTTCTCATCCACTTGGCCCAACTCGCGATGGGTATGGAATATTCCCGATTCCCTAAAGAAGCTGTTGAGCGCCAGGGCCGCGGCTCTAAGACTGTCCATGATTCCGGGAGCTGTTCCAGACCCGGTTCTCTCAGCCTGGACAATAGCCCGCAACGCAGTCCGGCTGAGCTGTTCACGGGTTCTCTGATTATTATCTTCATGCTGGCTGTAATAGGCCTGGGCTGTCGCCCCATTGGGGTGAAAGACCTGGGGACCACATAGGCCGGCCATCGGTTGCAAATAGTGCACCACATCCCCTTCCAAATCACCGCTCGCTTTCCGAAGTTCCGGCAGCCTGCCGTCAAATGGGATGACCGCCATGGGCGCTTCGGCATTGGCCTGATTCATGGCTTCGATGGCCGCTGCATTGTCCGCAATCACGCTGTAGACCAAGGGTCTTACCATTTGGACCGCCACAGGTTTTCCATTTTCCGACATGGCCGCAGAATAAGGCACCAATTCAGCCTGGCCGGAAATGGCGCCTCCCGTCTGTTCCAATTGCGCGCCCGCCCCATTACCAATGGCAACAGCCTGGGCACCTTGGGGTGATACGCTTGAGAGCAAAGCACCCAATTCCTGGTTTTGTGCTGGCGTCAGAGGCCGCGCGCTCAAGAGCACCTCCAAGTCCTTCAATCCGCCGGCTCGAACAGCAGGCACTATGTTCATCAGCTCGTTAAACGCAGCGGTTACATCCGCCCTGGCCGCGGGATCAAGCAGCAATTGCGGTGCCTTCGGATTTTGTTCCGCGGTTTGTGCCTTTGCGGCCGTCAATTCCTGATGCAAGGCCTGGCTGAGCATCTGGCTGATATGCAGTAAACTCACTTGTGATTTGGTGGCACCTTTTTCAGCCCGCGCCTGTCCAATGGCCTGCTGGATTTGCCCAACCTGCCAGCGCATCACGGGATTTTCAATTGCCCTAAGATCCTGGACCTCGATCAAGCGCAGCAATCCCATGGGTGCAGGGACATTGCCGCCTAACGTCCCGACCATATGTTGAAGGAATTGATGCAATGATGTTTCAGGACGGCTGCCAAGGACATCAGCGACCTGAGCCAGCATGACTTTAAGCTGTTCCGCCCGGGTGATTAAAAGCATTTCCCCGGCCGGGGCTCCGGTATAAAGCCCGGCCATGGGCACGCCCAAAGCGCGAATGGCCGCCATGGTCAGGTGCTGTATCGCCGCGCCCATGTAATCCAGAATACTCAGGTGCTGTTCCTCTTTCGCAGCTTCTTCGGACCAGTGGGTCTCAAAATTCCGCAGTTCGCGCCCGATGGTTAATTCGGCGATTAGGCCCATCACAGCATAAATCATCGCCTGCACCGGTTCTCGGGGCTTTTTGCTTTTCAGCATGACAAATAAAAGAGGAATTTGCACGATCATAGGCGCATTCGTATCATTGAGCACCGCGTCTCCGGGGGTGCCTGGTTTGACTGCCCGATAGACTGCAAAACTCCGCCCAACCACCACTTTCCAAGTGAGCCGTCTCTCCGTTTTATTGTCATCACCCATGACGTTACGAATAGCCCTGGTGATGGGATGAAATTCCATAACCTCACCAAGAGCGGTATTGGCGAGCCGGGTGCGATTTTCCAAAGCAGCCCGAATTTCCGGCAGCTCGCCGAGCGCGCTCTCCTTCATCTCTTGCCAGTTGTTGGTCACCAGGTGGGATACCAGCCAACCAGCCGCGAAAACAGGCAGCGCGAAAAGGATATTGATATGAAGCAGCAGGAGAAGGCCTGCCATAGCCAAATTACCGATGGCCAGGGCTCGGCCAATTCTCCGGTTTTGTAAAGGTGCGCCGATGTGCCCACTATCAAAACCCGCCGATGTTCCAATAGCCAGGGCCAGAAAAGACCAACTCCAATCAACCATCCCGCCGCCCAGGAACATCTGTCCCAACACCACCAGCAGACCGGCAAGCGCGCCCCAGGGCAGGGCATAATTAAAGAACTCACGAGAATAGGTTTTGTCCAAACGGTATTCGCGGGTGAGCAGAAGTTCAAGATCTCCTTGATCAAGATTTTCTGCTATCCTCCGAATCTGGTTATTATTTAATTGCTCCCTGCTGATCCGATCCTGATTAAACCGCGTCCAGAGGGCGATTTTCGCTGTAAGATCCGCATTAATTTCCGGCAGGCGTTTTTGAATGTGCTTTCGCAATAGAGCCGGCATCATAGCGCCGGTTCGATACCCCGGCGCAAATGCAAAATCATTTCCTGTTTCATTGGGCACAATCATGCCCGCATTAATGCCTGCCATGAATTTTTCATAATTAAGCAGAGCGCCGTCATAAATACCGGGACCATATTTTACAGTTATGGTTGTGTATGGACCGGGTTGGATATTATAAGTGCTTACCAATCCCAGCGTTTGTGTTTTTATGTCAGCTTTGGATTGGGTCACCAATTGCAAAAGCCAATTTGCAGTTACAGAATCATTTTCTCGTTCCACCGCAATCATCGCTGTAGCCAGGCGTTCCCCTACAGTTGTTGTATATGGCAGTAAAATATGTGCTTCACCATCATGCACTTGAACGCCGCCGGGCGCAATTCTGACCTCAAGGGTTATGTTGCCCACCTGCAGTCGGTATACGCCGCGCGATAGATTTGCTCCTGGTTTTTCCAGGAGCGCTGCCAGCAAAGTGGGTAGTTGTTGTTGATAAAGTAAATTACTATAAGGACTGGTAAACTTTCCTTGCGCATCGGTATACTGGCCGGTCTGCGCCAACTGTCGGAGATTCTCTAATAGTTGCTCTGCATTGCTCCTTTCTTCTTGCTCGCTTCTTTCTGCTTGTTTTTGCAGCGCCACAGCCGCGCGAATATGCGCCGCGGTTTTACCTATTGCATATTTTAATTGGCTACCTTGCTCTATCAAAATGCCTTCCAGATAGCCTATCCGAGCTTCATCAGCCGACAAGCCACTATATCGCCCTTGAGAATCATATACAGTGACTGTGCTTGGAAGGCTCGTGTGCCGCTTAATTACAGCCTCCAAAGGAATATCATCATACCCCTTTCCGTTTTGAAAAAACAGGAAACCATTTGATGTTTTACTGATAATGCCTGCTCGATAGCCACTACGAAATTCATCTGGAGTGAGTGATTCATATACGGCAGGGACACCCTGTCCAACAAGAATGACGCCTTGTTTTACATGGACAGATATTAATCGATCTATTTCCGCTTCCTGCCCGGCTCCAACTTCATCTTCCCCGCCGCTTGCCATCATTTTTATTGCATCATCAATAAAAGTCGTTAAGTTGTTCAAGAAATCAGGGGTAAAGCTGCGTTTAACCTGAGCCAAAACTGATCTGGCCTGAACACTCTTTGCTGCAAGTTCATCCTCGCCTTGAGTCTGCGATAAATTCGCAATAGCCGTAAAAAGTTCACT
>CAYVTN010000023.1:0-16133 GCA_964454395.1 uncultured bacterium
GAGACGCAACATACATAAGGTTTTTAATGATTTTAAGTCCGACAGACTCCTAGAGGTTGCTGAAAAAGCCAATGGCTTGGCGTGAGACTGCCAAGGTGTCCCTTTCACATCATACCTTCACCGGCCGGAACAGATTTTTTGCTCCGGATCTGCCAGCTTAGCATGAAGGTTTAATTATATGTATATAATTTTTTTAAATTCAGGCTTTTTCCACCAAACTTCGTATGATGAATTTTTGCAATTGTGGCTACCCCGACCGGTTTTTACAAGG
This sequence comes from uncultured bacterium, assembly GCA_964454395.1. GTDB lineage: Bacteria > Oederibacteriota > JAAXVQ01 > JAAXVQ01 > JAUVAV01 > CAVQBK01. Next base: position 272 of record CAYVTN010000023.1, read on the forward strand.
GCGCCTTGGTCAGTTTGCTCAAAGAAGTCCGGAAAATAGTCCGGGCTTTTCGGATCATCCGGCAAAAACCATCTTGACAAAATGGTGGTCAAAGTTTATTATTTGATCAGTTGTTCAATTGTTCCGAGAGGTATAGTCATGGTGATGCAACTTTTATCGGCATGTTGGTCCATTCTAGTGGCGCTTTCGTTGTGGCTTTTTGCGGGGGCGGCCATAGCCGGTCTGCTTAAAATTTGGCTGCCCGATAATTTCATTGTCAAGCATATGGGCAAGCCTTCTTTTTCCAGCATTTTCAAGATCTCTTTGCTGGGCGTGCCCCTGCCCCTGTGTTCCTGCGGGGTATTGCCCACGGCCATCAGCTTGAAAAAAAGCGGAGCCAATAATGGCGCGGCCGTCAGTTTTCTTATCAGTACCCCCCAGACGGGTGTGGATTCCATTTTGGTGACCGCCTCTTTTCTGGGCTGGCCTTTGGCCTTGTTCAAAGTATTGGCTGCCTTGGTCACCGGCGTCATCGGCGGTCTTCTAACTCAGCTCAGTGAAAAGCGTGAGCCCGCGGCTGCGCCCCTCCTGGTTCCGACGCGCCCGCTGGATCAAAACCAGTGCGCATCGGACATGACATGCGGCGCCACCGTCCCGGCAACGACGTCCAAATGGCGGGCCTTTTATAATTACACCATCGAAGAATTGATCGGCGGGGTTTATCTTTATTTGCTTATCGGAATAATATTAGCCGCTTTAATCTCCGTTTTCTTTCCCAGCCAGCTTCTGACTCAATATCCGGCGCTCAAGGGCCCTCTGGGCATGCTGATCATGCTGGCCATTGCCACCCCCTTATATATATGTACCACGGGTTCGGTGCCGATTGCCGCTTCCCTGATTCATGCCGGATTGCCCATGGGGTCGGCCTTGGTCTTTTTGATGGCCGGACCGGCCACCAATGCCGCCACCATGGGCGCCGTGTATAAAAGTTTTGGAAAAAAAATCACTTTTATCTATCTTGGCACGGTGGTGGTGGCTGCCATTGGCTTTGGTTTGCTCTTCCAACATTGGCTGGGCGGCGTGAGCCCTCTCTTAAGCTACCAGCATGTCCACCATGCCTGGTGGCGCCAGGTGATCGATACGGTGGCCGCCGTGGGCCTGACGGCGTTGATCGTTAATTGGGGCCTGCGCGATCTAGGCGGCTTGCTCAAGCGGCTGCGCCGGTCTCAAACTGCTGCCGGTCTGAATGCCGTGTTGAAAGTGACAGGGATGAGCTGCAACAATTGTGCAGGCCATGTTCGTCATGCCATCGAAAATATAAAAGGCGTGCAAAAGGTGGAAATCGAGCTCGAATCGGGTGAAGTCAAGCTTTACGGCCGGCAAATAGATCTGGAGCATGTGCTGACAGCCATCGGCCAGGCCGGTTACCAAGGCGAGGTGGTCTAATGAAGCTTAGCCGGTTCGTGCAAAACACCGGTCAGATGGAGGAAATGGCGGCCTTATTTAAGGCCATGAGCGATCCCCATCGTCTGTCCATTATGTGTTGTCTTTTGGATAGGGAATGCTGTGTCGGTGAACTATCCCGGATAGTGCACAGCAGCTTGTCGGCCGTATCCCATCAACTGAAACAATTACGGCTGGCCAGGCTGGTTTCGCGCAGGCGGGAGGGAAAAACCATTTATTATTATCTGCATGACCACCACATTCATCAATTGATGACCGTGGCCCACGACCACGTCAAGGAATCGTCGGCAGCTTTTTAGATTCTGTATTTCCAACATCCACGCTTTTTCGCAGCTGATGGGTCCCTGGCATAACAATATCTCCACCCGGTCGGGGTAGATAATTTAAGCCGCAGGGACACAGTGCTTGTCCCGCGAATGCTGGGATGCCATACCCCTAAAAGTTCTCACAGAGTTCACAAAGAGTACTGAGAAAGGCCAAGAAAATACAGGCGTTGCTTTTCCTCTGTGATCTCCGAGGGCTTTGTGAGAAAAGTTTTTTCCGGCTTTGCCGGTTTCGAATCTGCGTCGGCACGTCAAAGGCAGCAGGCGTAAAATGGGAGGCGCATGGACGACCATACGCCCCTGCCCTGATGCCGTAGCCTTACTCCGGGTCGGCCGAGTTTGCATGACCAGAAGAAACGCACAACGTGTAATTCAACTTATTCACTCAACTTTAGCAAAGTTGAGTTATTCATTTAGGGGCTCGACAGAACAGACCATTAATTGTATAGTACGTTCAAACACCACACCAACAGGGGTGATCGCCATGAAAACCTTCGCTGTCAAGGATTGCGCCCTGATTGTACGCATGGGCGACCAACTGCCTTCCATGAACCTGCGAGAATTGCGGGAAGGCCTGGCCCACTGTTCCAATGAATCCCTCTATCATCATTTCTTTGAAACCCTGCTCCGCGCCACCTTCGATGATCCTGAATACCGCAATGATATTGCCGTATGGGCCAGCCACAATCTTCACGACTCCGCCTTGGCGGAACGGCTGGGGCTGATCAACCCCTATGATTTTCTCGACATCGACGAGTTGCGCATGGAAGTGCTCGACATTATCGACGAACGTCTGCATGAAGTGGAATATGTGCCCTGGGTGCACCGGGGTTTCGAGTTCCGTTTCCAACAAGCCGTCACCATCGTCTTTAACACCAATTTGAAAATTAAAAAAGTTGAAGAAATACCACGCGCCATCAAGCGCATGACCACCAGCAGCCTTTACTATCATTTTCTGGAAGCCCGGCGCCGGGAACCCATCGGCCTCGATGATTTCACCGCCTGGCTCGGTCAGTTTGACGATCCCAAGAGCGCCAAGGTCATCCAGTATCTCAAGCAATTGGATTTCAATTTCATGGGCTTGCGTGAACTGCAGCATCATCTATTCAAGGGCATAACCCATGTCCTGATGGAAGGAGCACCCGCATGAGCATCTCCCTGGAATCGCTGGAAAAAATTGTAGGCCGGGCGGTCATGGATCAGTTGCATCAGCTGGCCAATAATCTGGCCGGCGCCCGGGTGGTGCATGTCAACTCCACCCGCATTGGCGGCGGTGTGGCGGAGATCCTGGACTGGTTGGTGCCCCTCATGCAAGAGCTGGGCATCCGGGCCAGTTGGGAAGTTATTGAAGGCAATGAGGCCTTTTTCAACGTCACCAAGAAAATCCACAACGGCCTGCAGGGTTACCACAGTGATTTAACGGCCATGGAAAAAAAAGTCTACGAAGATACCCAGGGGCGCAATGCCGAACGTCTGCGCGGGTCGTTGGAAGAAGCCGATTTTGTGTTTATCCACGATCCCCAGCCGCTTAATCTGCTCGACCTTTGCCCCCGCCGCAAGGGCAAGTGGATCTGGCGCTGTCATATCGACGTATCCCACCCTTCGCGCCTGCTCTGGAAATACCTGCGTAGCTTGGCCTCTTCCTATGATGCCAGCGTCTTTTCCATGCCCCAATTTGCCCAAATGCTGCCTCATCCGCAGTTTATCATCGCGCCCAGCATCAATCCGCTTAGCGACAAAAACCGCAACTTATCACCGGAAGAAGAGGAAGAGGTGCGTCAGCGCTTTAACCTTGATCCCCACCGTCCGGTGCTGGTGCAGGTGTCACGTTTTGACCGCTTTAAAGATCCCATCGGGGTTATCCAGGCCTACCGCCTGGTCAAACCTTATGTTCCGGTGCAACTCGTACTGGCCGGCGGCGGAGCTTCCGATGATCCCGAAGGCATGATTGTGCTGCAGGAAGTGCAGGCTGCTGCGGCCAACGACCCCGATATCCACGTTTTGCTGCTGCCCAGCGACGCCCATGTGACCATTAATGCCTTGCAGCGGCTGGCGGACATTGTACTGCAAAAATCCCTCAAGGAAGGCTTTGGCCTGACGGTCACGGAAGCCATGTGGAAGGAATGTCCCGTAATCGGCGGGGATACAGGCGGCATCAAGCTGCAGGTGTTTAACCACCACACCGGCTTCCTGGTTAACACGCCCGAAGGCGCGGCCCATCGCATTCGATACCTGCTCAGCCAGCCGGAATTGATAAAAAAAATGGGGATCACCTGCAAGGAATTTGTACGCGAAAATTTCCTATTGACCCGCCATCTGCGCGAGTACATGACCTTAATGTTCGCGCTCAAAGGCAATATCGACCAATCCAGTCTTTTCATCAGTTAAGCCGGCGAAGCCGGATATCGTTTTCCACGGGGGCGTATTGGTTGATGCCCGGATTAAGGGTACATACACCCCTGCTTTATCCGTGTGTAGAGGCGTATTGCATACGCCCCCGCTTGCGTATGTCGTTCAGGGTGTGTGTAGGGGTACGGCATCCCAGCATTCGCGGGACAAGCACTGTGCCCCTACGGTTTCATGGCAGGGACCTTTGCGCATGCCGTTCAGGATGTGCTGTCGTTCCGGCACAGACGCTGCCGGTGTCTCACCTATAAAGAAATAAAATTCACATCACTTCCAGGAGGTATCATGAATCCGTCAGAACAAACATCAGCTTATCCCGACCCTTCTTTTTTCCAGCGCTTAAGGAAAGCTTCCCGCCGCCTGCTGCTCCTGGATTTCGACGGAACGCTTTCCCCTTTTGTGGAGAATCGTTTTGAAGCCTATCCTTATCCCGGCGTCACGGAAATACTAAAAAATATCATGGTTTGTCCCAAGGGCAAGATGATCATCATTACCGGAAGACCGGTTGCTGAAATCCTGCCCTTACTCAACATGTCCCCATCTCCGGAAATCTGGGGAGCCCACGGGTGGGAACGGTTGACAGCTGACGGTAAAATCGAGACCTTTCCCCTGCCCGGCCTGACAGGCGATATCCTAAAAAAAGTCCGGACGCAACTGGAGGCTAAAATCCCGGCTGAAAAACTGGATGTTAAATCAGCTTCCATCGCGGTTCACTGGCGGGGGCTTGGCGGCGATGTAAAGGCAGCCTATCAGGACCATGCCCAACAGGTATGTGCGCCCTATGACGATGATGAATATCTGGAGTTGCAAGGCTTTGATGGAGGTCTGGAATTGCGGGTTAAGGGGCGGGATAAAGGCACGTCGGTGAAAGCCATTTTAAAGGAAGCGCCTTCCGAAACCATGGCCGTTTATCTGGGGGACGACCGCACCGACGAAGACGCTTTCGAGGCCTTGCAGGGCATTGGTACCGGAATTTTGGTACGCCGGGAATGGCGGGAGACAAAGGCCCAATTCCGGCTTAAGCCGCCGGAGGACTTGTTGGCCTTTCTTGACCAATGGCAACAAGCCTGCCGGTAATCTGAGAAGGGGTAGGAATTCTGGAAACGCATGAAAAGTGCAGGGGCACAGGTGCCGTGCCCCTGCACAGACCGCGGATAATACGCCTTTATTCCGGTTTAATTACTTGCTCACCACGTTTTTATAAACCGCTTTGTCGCCCAAGTCGGCTTCAATTTCCAGCAGGCGGTTGTACTTGGCAATGCGGTCGCTGCGGCTGGCGGAACCGGTTTTGATCTCAGCGCCGCCCATGGCCACGGCCAGGTCGGCGATGAAGGTGTCTTCCGTTTCGCCGGAACGATGAGAGATCACATAATTCCATCCCGCCTCTTTGCAAATATTAATGGTATCAATTGTTTCTGAAACCGTGCCGATTTGATTGACTTTGATCAATACGGCGTTGGCGGCCTTTTTTTCAATGCCCTTTTTAACAAAAACCGGATTGGTAACAAACAGATCGTCACCCACAATCTGGATTTTACCGCCCACTTCAGCGGTAAACTTCTGGAATCCTTCCCAATCGTTTTCATCAAACCCGTCTTCCACGGACACGATGGGATATTTATCAATCCATTCCTTCCACAACGCGATCATTTCATCAGTGGACTTGATGCCCGTGCCTGAATCCTTCAGGTTGTACTGACCATTTTCGAAAAACGATGAGGCAGCCGGATCAAGGGCAATGAAAATATCTTTGCCCGGTTGGTAACCGGCCGCCGTAATGGCTTCAATGATCACTTCACAAGCTTCTTCATTGCTTTTGAGGTTGGGCGCAAACCCGCCTTCATCACCCACCGAGGTGGAATAGCCCTTGCTTTTCAGAATCTTGGCCAAGGCGTGAAAAGTTTCGGCGCCGGCACGCAGCGCTTCTTTGAACGTGGGCAGCCCCAAGGGCATGGCCATGAACTCCTGAAAATCAACGCTGTTGTCGGCATGCTTGCCGCCGTTGAGAATGTTCATCATGGGCGCAGGCAGGATGCAGGCATCCTCCCCGCCCAGGTATTTGTAAATCGGCAGGCCCTTGGCTTGTGCGCCGGCCGCCACCACAGCCATGGAGACACCCAAAATGGCATTAGCGCCCAGCTTGCCTTTGTTGTCCGTGCCGTCCAGGTCGATCATAATCTTGTCAATGGCTTTAAAATCCAAGGCATCCTTGCCTGTGACGGCTTGGGCGATGGGGCCATTCACATTGGCCACGGCCTTGGTAACGCCTTTGCCCATATAACGTGATTTATCGCCATCGCGCAGTTCCACCGCTTCATGCTCACCCGTGGAAGCTCCGGAAGGCACCGACGCCTTGCCTATGATGCCGTTGTCCAGGGTCACCATGACCCGTACCGTGGGATTGCCGCGCGAATCCAGAATTTCCATTGCTTTAACACTTTTAATTGTTGTTGCCATTCATTCCTCCCGGAAATAATTGATTTGCCGGTCTCAAACCGCACCACCCGGCATTTGCTTTGTTTTTTAAGAGTCTATGTCTGGATTATCTACGTTTTTGTGTAGATAATCCAGACATACAGCCTCTTATCCAGCTCCGCTGGGTTAGGTCAAAACCGCGGGTATTTTATCTCCCCTCTCCCATGATTGCAAGGCCTTTTTGCCCCTTCGTGTCCCTTGGTACCGCAATAAAGGATGCTCTCTTTAACGTGATTCTCAGGTCGGCACTTTTTTGCCGCAGACTATCACGTTTTACAGGTTTTTCCCGAGACTATGGCTATGGTAGTCTATTACAAAAAAACAGAAGGATAAATTTCTTTAATATGGATGCTTTATTTTTAGTGATCAGCGTCTCTTGCCTGGGCTTAAGTGTTCTTTTTTCTTTAAATGCCCTATTTCTTCATCGCAAACGGCCCATCTCTGCCGGCACAGCCGAGGAGGACCGCCAGGAGCATCAGTTGCTGCTTGATTTCCGGAAAGACCTGAACGAAAATTTCTCTTCGCTGCGGTCCATCATGAAAAAAGAAATCGCCGACAACATTGAAATCGACCGCGAACGGCGGCGCCAGGATGCCCTGCTTCAGGGAATTATGGAAGCCCGCAACCGGCTGCTGACGGTCTTTAACAACGATGACTATTTGACAGCCATCAGTGAGATCATTGCCACCATCGGCAGAATCACCGGTTTTGACCGCACTTATATTTGCCAGAATATCACTGATCCTGAAAGCGGCGAGGCTTTTTTCAGCCGGATTTTCGAGTGGCACCATGAAAGCATCTCCCTGCCAGTCAATTACCACGATTCACAGTTAACACCCTACCTGCCCAATTTTAGTCGTTGGTATTATGCCCTCTTGTCGGGAAACCTCATCCGAGGCATGGTGGTGGATTTTCCGACGTCGGAACAAAACATGCTCTTGGCCCAGAATATCATTTCCATCCTCGTCATGCCCATCCATGTGGAGAATAAATTCTGGGGATTCATTGCTTTTGACGATTGCCATGGCATGCATCAATGGTCCAAAAACGAGGAAACCATGCTCGTCTCCCTGGCCGGCAATATTGCCAATGCCATCCAGCGCAAGGATACGGAAGAACAGTTAAAAATCGCCCTCGCTACGCCCAAGACCGTTCTGGAAAAGTTGCCTTTCGGCATCATTATTGTGGGACGTGATCATAAGATTCAGGAGGTCAATGCCGCGGCCATGGCCATGCTGGGAGCAAAAGACATGGAACAGGTCCACCATCTCAAGTGCCATGAAATTTTGGACAGTTGCCCCAAAAACAGCTGCCCTATCATAGAGGGAAGCACCAAACTTTTTACCAAGGAGTGTTTCCTCAAACAAACCAATGGCCACCATCTGCCTATCCTGAAAACCACGCTGCCAATTCGTCTCAACGAGGAGGAGGTTTTGCTGGAGGCCTTTGTGGATACGTCCGAGCTGTACGCCACCCGCCAGGAAGCGGAACGGGCCAACAAGCTGCTGGCCGAAGCCGTGCGCCAGGCCAATGAATTGGCCGTGATGGCCGAACAGGCCAGTCTGGCCAAGACCGAATTTCTGGCCAACATGAGCCACGAAATCCGCACGCCCATGAACGCGGTGATCGGCATGATCCAATTGGTACTCGACACCACCTTGGCTCCCGAACAGCGGGATTACCTGAACAAATCCCTGACCGCCGCTGAATCACTGCTCAGCCTCATCAATGATATTCTTGATTTTTCCAAGATCGAGGCCGGCCACTTTGCCCTCGATGATATCGACTTTGACCTCTCGACCGTAGTGGAAACGTCGGTGGAAACTTTGGCCAGCAAAGCGGCGGAGAAAAACCTGGAGCTGATTTGCCGTATCAGCCCCAGCGTCCCCAATAATATCATCGGCGATCCCAGCCGGTTGCGCCAGGTCTTGGTCAACCTGATCGGAAATGCCATCAAATTCACGCCCCAAGGCCAAATCGTGGTGCTGGTGGAGGATGAAGTTGTGGATAAAAATAAAACCATCCTTAGTTTTGCCGTTATCGATTCGGGCATCGGCATTCCGGAAGACAAATACGATGTCATCTTCGAATCTTTCCGGCAAGCCGATTCTTCCACCACCCGCCGTTACGGCGGCACCGGCCTGGGCTTGTCCATCACCAAACAACTGGTGGAACTCATGGGCGGACAGATCACGGTCACCAGTCAGATCAACCAAGGGTCCACTTTTAAATTTTCCCTGCCTTTCACGATCAGGGAGGATGCGGCCAACACACCCCATGAGGCGGATCCCATTTTAAAGCACCACCGGGCATTGGTGGTGGATGACAATGAGGTCAACCGTCAAATATTGTTGGAACGTTTAAGCAGTTGGGATATGGACGTGGTGGAAGCGGATAACGGACCGGAAGCGCTCGAATGCATTGAATCGGACTTGCGCAAGGAGCGCCACTTTGATGTCATTCTGCTTGATATGCTGATGCCCGACATGGACGGTATTCAAGTGGCCGAGGCCATCAAGGAAAAGCGGCTGGTGCATCAGCCTAAAATTATTTTTGCCACTTCAAGCATCCGCCGCCTGGAGGATTTGGACCGGCAGGGATTGGGAATCAGCGGCATTATTACCAAGCCCATACGGAAAAACAATCTCCACGATGTTTTAACCGCCACATTGAAGGAAGAAAACACGGATCAATTCCTTCCCGCCCGGCCGGAAGAAAAAACCTTCCAGGAAAGCATGGACCAGCAACCGCTCGCCATCCTGGTGGTGGAAGACAATGCCATCAACCGTCAATTAATTTTGGCACTTCTGGCCAAGCGGGGCGCCACGGCGGATGAAGCCCAGGACGGCGAGGAAGCATTAAGAATGTCGGCGGAAAAACCTTATGACATTATCCTGATGGATGTGCAAATGCCTGTTCTTGACGGGTTGGAAGCCACGCGACGCATCAGGAAACGGGAAGAACGGACAAACCGGCATACGCCCATCATTGCCATGACCGCCCATGCCCTCAAAGGCGACCGGGAACGGTGTTTAAATGCCGGCATGGACAATTACCTCTCCAAGCCCATTAACCGCCAGGATCTTTTCAATTTATTAAGTTCCTCTACCACGGGCGGCGCCCTGAAAGCAGAAGGACATAGCCCCCCCACCATGGAAACCGTCCTCCCGGCAGAGTTGGAGGCCGAAACCGGCCCGGCGGAGGATGCAAACAAACTGCAGGATCAGCCGTTTTCCGGCCCGGCAACCATGGCGGACGGCGGCGGACCTGCTATTTTAAATCTGACCAGTGCTCTTGATCGCGTGGACGGCAATCAATCCCTGCTCAATAATCTGTTGGCCTCTTTTATCACCCAATGCAAGCTGACCATGGAACATTTGGAAAACCATTTAAAAGAATCAGATTTCCAGGCACTGGCCAAGGAGGCCCATACCCTTAAAGGCACGGCCGCCAATCTATCCTGCGAGCGTCTGCATGATCAGGCCAGCCTGCTGGAAGCCTTGGCCAAAAAGCAAGCCAATCTCATGGAACAGACCGACGCCTATCTGGCTACCAAAAAAGAGTTCGAACATTTGGCCGTTTACCTGGAACAACACCTGGACATTCACGCGGCTAATACTCAATCCAACCCATGAATTTTAACCCAGATTGAAATTCAAGCTCTCATAACCTTGATTCAACGCCACCAAGATGGGGATTTGATTGGCGGTTGGTCCCCAAAACTGCCTGGGGCCGGGCGAGGCAAAACAATCCTCTTGAGCCCAGTGGTTGCGGTTGGCCTCGAAAAATTTGAAGGCCGGCGAGTCAATTTTTACCAAAGCTTTTTCAATCACCAGTTCATCCTTGCCGTGACGGCGTTCGCTGTTGATCAAACCGGTCAGGGGAACCGCATAGGCTTCCCCGCCGCTCTGAAAGGCGGTTACCGTAACCATGTAGCCGGTTTTGCCGTTGATGATGACCGACCCGGCAGCCAGGCCCAAGTTGTAGGTAAAACAACTGTCAAAACGGCTGGGCGCGCCGCAGCGGCCTTCGTATCCAAAGAAGTGATTGTTCGAGGAAAATTTCGATTTAACAAACCGTTCCCTTTCTTCGGCATTTAAATTGATTTTACCTTCACCGAAAAAGAGTTCCGGTCCGGTGCGCATTTCCTTCAGCCGATTCTTGGTCATTTCAATCAATAATTTTTCCGTGGGAATCTGGGATACTTGCAGATTGCCGTGGGAGTCGCGGTCCAACAGCAGCATGTCTTCGAATTCATCGGGCAGCGACCCCATTAATTTGGCCGCCACGGGTGTAATCTTGCCGTAAATGAAGTCTTTCTTTTCCTTGAGCAAGGCAAAATTGTCCAGCGCCTTTTTATGCTGAGCCATCACTTCATTCAATTCGGCGATCAAGGTCTTCATCTCCGGAATAAATTCGATCAGGCCTTCAGGAATGAGCACCACCCCGTGGTTGATTCCTTTGGCTGCCCGCTGTACCACGGCCCGGCAAATGATGTCCACCACTTGGGCCAGGGACATGGCGCGCGCTTCCACTTCCTCGGAAATCAGGGCGACCGCCGGACGTGTTTGCAGCGCCACCTCCAGGGCCACATGGCTGGCGCTGCGTCCCATCAATTTAATAAAGTGCCAGTATTTTCTGGAAGAAGGCGTATCCTGCAGAATATTGCCCACCATTTCGGCATAAATTTTGGTGGCGGTATCAAAACCAAAGGAAATGGGCAATAGCGTGCCCACTTGCAAATCACCGTCAATGGTCTTGGGTACGCCGATGACCTGAACCCCGCGGCCGTCGTCATGGATTTGACTGTAAAGGAACTCGGCCAGCATGGCGGCGTTGGTATTGGAATCATCGCCACCCACCACTACCAGGGCGTCGAGGCGATGGTCGCGGCAGGTTTTTTTCACCTGCGCGAATTGCTCATCCGTCTTGATTTTGGTGCGATCCGAGCCCAGGAAATCAAAGCCGCCCGTATTGACCACCTTGGTCAAAGCGTCTTCACTAATTTCAAAGAGTTGCCCTTCCAACAGGCCCTTGGGGCCGCTTTTAATGCCTAGTAATTGATTGTCCTTGCCCAGGGCTTTTTTCAAGCCCACCAGCACATTATGGCCTCCGGCCGCCGGGCCGCCTGAAAAAAGAACAGCCACCCGTAGTCCCTTAATCCCTGCTGCCGGTTTGCCGCCCGCCTTGAGCACAACATCCTTATTCACGGGATAAAGGTTTTTAAAAGCGGTTGCGACCGCAGCTTCGCCCGATCGTTTGGGCAGGCTGACAGCCGCAGCCTCAAACCCGCAGGCGCCGGCCTGGCCCTGATGATCAAACACTTTGGCCATGGGAACGGCCAAACGCCGGATCTCATTCTCAAACAAGGATTGATTTTTCCCCTGGCTGGTTAGTTGGTCCACCAAAGCCGAATGGGCTTCACTAATGGATATGGTCATGATTTGCACCTCCTCAAATGCCATGCCATTTAAACAAAAATGGCAATAATTGGCCGACATTCTACCCAATGCGTTCCTGAAAATCCAGGAAAAATTGTCTTCCGATCCTGCTTTATCGCGGGCGTTACCAGTTGGAGCCTGTGCCGGCAGGATATGCGCTTTTCGTGAAATAATTAAAACTGTAGGGGCGTGGCATGCCGTACCCCTGCGGTTTCATGACACAGGGACGTATTGCATAATATGATTCCAACGGCTTAAAATATCCGCAGACTATGATCAAAGGGCAGTCTTTTTTCCCGACAATTGGCCTGCAGCAAGTAGCCCGGATCCATGAGGAAGGCATTGAGATTCATCTGGTTGTCGGAGAGGTCACAGGCGTGCTTCAAATTGTTTTCCAGATAGGCCGAAGTTTTGATATCCGAGATTTTTATCTGATGTTCGTTTGACGCCGGATCAAGTTCGTATAAAAAAGTGAAAATCTTATAATCCGCCGGCGGCATGCCGCTGCCAATAAAGACCAGTTGTTTGGCCTGGTCGAGCATGAGGGCCGCCGCCTGCTGTACCCTCCCGCAAATCCGCCCTATCACCGGATGGGGTTCCTGATAAGCCTGGGAGCTGTAACAAATTAAAAAAGCCGGCAGATAAGACCGTCCCTGGCAGGTCATCTGAATACGGCCATCCTGCTCTTCAATGGTGGTCTGTGGATTCATCCATAAGTCCTTGCGGACAAGTTGGCCGTCGCTTTCTTCCCCCAGGCCGGCAAACCAGTTGATCGAGCCGTGCAGTTTGTACAGAGGGATGGCCTTTTCCCCGGGTTTCTCCCACTCCGCGCCGGGATAATAAAACCGGGCTTGATGTCCGGCTTCGGCCAGCAAATCGGTTAAAATCACCTCAATGCACAAATCATTATCAGTGGTAATAATGAAAACGTCCTCCTCAAACATTTGAACCACGTCGTTATCGGAGATGGCCTGGTCTTCTTTTACAGCCTGCAAGTAGGTTTTGATAAGGGCTTTGGCTTCATGGAGATAATACTGGGGATGCTGAAAATAGCGTCTAAAAAGAAATGCACTGTAGGTGATCATGATTTTCTTCAGACGATTCTGATAGATGCTTTTCTCCATCTTGGTGGCCGCAGACTGGCTGAGAAAAGCATATTGGGCGGCCAGATTTTCCAGCCGCCCAACCCGCTTGATTTCTTCCTTGAAAGAGCCTACCCAAGGCGCGCTCTCTTTGTCTTCCACAAAAAGCGCGGCCAATTCCTCCGGCGATGGCATGCCGAAGAGTGCTTGGTTAAATCCTGAACCCAAAAACAATCCCAACGTTTTTACGGCTGTCATCAACCCGCCTCCTTTGCCCTTTTACCTTTCGCCCGGCAGGCTCCTTCCCGGCCTTCAAAATGCGGCTTCTTTAAGCTTGCCGCGGCCGGCCCAGAAAGGAGACATATCCCGTAAATTCTGAATAAGCGGCGGTAGAATCTCCAAGACTTTGTCCACTTCCGCCCCGGTGTTATAACGCGAAAAACTAAACCTGATGGATCCGTGAATTCTGGTAAAGGGCACGCCCATGGCCCTAAGCACATGGCTTGGTTCCAGGGATCCTGAAGTGCAGGCCGATCCGGAAGAAGCGCAAATCCCGTGATCGTTTAATTTTAAAAGGATGGCTTCTCCTTCAATATAGGCGAAGCTGATGTTGGTGGTGGTGGACAGCCGGTGCTCTTCATCACCATTGACCGAGGTCTCGGGAATAGAGCTCAAAATGCCGCTTTGCAGGCGGTCCCGCAGAAGGCTCATGTTTTGAGCTTCCTGCCCGCCGAGTTGGGCAATCAGTTCGCAAGCGCGGCCCAGCCCCACAATGCCCGCCATATTTTCCGTTCCGCCCCTGCGGCCATGCTCCTGATGACCGCCAATGATAAAGGGCACAAATCTGGTCCCGCGGCGGATGTACAAGGCCCCCACGCCTTTGGGGGCGTGCAGCTTATGCCCGGAGATGGAAATGAGATCCGCCGGGATTTTATTGACATCCAGTGAAACCTTGCCCGGCGCCTGAACAGCATCGCAATGAAACACCACACCCCGTTCCTTGACGATCTCGCCGATTTTTTCCACCGGAAACAATGTTCCCGTTTCGTTATTGGCATACATAACGGAAACCAGGGCCGTGTCCGGACGGATGGCTTCCTTTAAGGCTTCCAGATCCAAACGCCCCCGCTGGTCAACGCCCAGGTAGGTCACCTGATAGCCGCGGTGTTCCAGATGCTGACAGAGACTGAGCACGGCCGGATGTTCCACGCGGGTGGTCACAATGTGTCGTTTGTCCGGGTGGGCTTCCAGGATACCGCGAATGGCGGCATTATCCGATTCGGTGCCGCAACTGGTGAAAAGAATTTCCGTGTCCCGGGCCCGGAATAATCCGGCCACCTGGCTGCGGGCCTTATCCACATCCTTGTGCAGCGCTCCGCCAAAGGTGTGCATACTGGACGGATTGCCGTAAGCTTCCTTGTAATAAGGCAGCAGCGCTTCCAAAACTTCGGGCGCCACGGCGGTGGTGGCGTTATTGTCCAAATAAATGACATTATTATCCATTATTTAATTTCCTCCACCTGGATATCAGGTTCCACGAATTCCCGCAGCTTGGAGCCCACCAAATCCTTGAGGGTAAAATTGGCCACCTGGCAGCCCGAACACATGCCCAAAAGGCGCACCTTGACAACTTTGCCGTCGATGTCCACCAACTCCAAATCGCCGCCGTCCTTTTTCAACTCCGGTCTGACTTCCCGGTCCAGGGTTTCCTGCACCAGTTTCATTCGCTGTAAATTGGTCAAAGGCTTGCATTCCTTTTCCTGCGATTCGTGGCCTGTTTCCAATTGCACTTTGCGGATAATCTCCTCGATCTTCCAGTGGCAGGACGCGCAGGCGCCGCCGGCCTTGGTGTAGTTGGTCACGTCTTCGATGGTTTTTAAGTTGTTTTCCCGCACTGCCCGTTCGATTTTTTTATCGGTCACGCCGAAACATTTACAGACAATCTGCCCTTCCTCTTCGTCAGGTGCGTGAGTCACCTTCTCGCCGCGGTAATCGGCAATCGCCGCTTCCAGGGCTTCCATGCCCATTACGGAGCAGTGCATTTTTTCCTGAGGCAGGCCGCCCAGTTCCTCGGCGATTTGCCGGTTGGTGATTTTGGCGGCCTCGTCCAGCGTTTTACCGACAATCATGTCCGTCAATATGCTGGAGGAAGCAATGGCGCTACCGCACCCGAAGGTTTGAAATTTGGCCTCAAGGATCTTTTCCGTGGCCTGGTCGACTTTCAGCGTCAGCTTCAAGGCATCACCACACACCAGGGACCCCACTTCCCCCACTGCATTAGGATCAGTCACCGCCCCCACATTGTGGGGATGGGCAAAATGTTCTTTAACTTTATAAGTATAATCCCACATAATAATCACACTCCTACACCGGCCAAGCCGGAATAAAAAATTTGTCTCACGCCACCCCGCTATAGGAACGGGTTTTAAACCCGCCCCTGAGCATGTCCTTTATGTCCGCTCAATGCGTCATCTTGGCAACCCAGACTATAAAAGCCTTTGTTTTAGACGCCGTTCTCAAGCATTTGATTTTACATTTCGCTGTTCCAGATAAATAAACAACGCCACGATCATGGCCCCGAAAACCGCCGTGACCAGGGTCATCAGTTCATTGCCGCCCAGCACCTGTGGCCAATGATTGGACAGGTAGATTGTTTTTCCACCCACCAGAGCGGCATTTTTAAAGGGCCAGA